>JAFSRL010000280.1 GCA_017446125.1 Lachnospiraceae bacterium | reverse complement strand
GGTTCAGGTGACATTTGGACCTGTCCCTTTTGTCACCTACTTGACGTACATTCATAAAACTGCAAAAATAGAACCGTGCACAAATCGCGCAGGACGGAGGAGCTATGCCTGATTTTAAATCTCTCGCGGGAAGAATCCCGGTGGCACCCTTAAAGCTGATGGTGATGGATTCCGCTTCTGAACTTGGGGAGAGTGTCAACCGCCATATTTCATCATTCCGGAAAGAGGACCATGACATCACGAACCGTGATCCCGTGTTTTCCGATTATATTCTGGACGATTACCGGATTGACTTTGACCTAAGCCGTTTTGATACGGGTGAGGGGCATGCCGTGATCAATGAAACCGTGCGCGGCAAGGACGTCTTTTTGCTGTTGGACGTCATGAACCATTCCGTTACGTATGAGATGCACGGATATCAGAATTTCAAATCACCGGACGACCATTATACGGACTTAAAGCGTTTGATCGGGGCAATCAACGGCAAGGCAAAGCGCCTGAATGTCATCATGCCGTTTTTATATGAAGGAAGACAGCACAAGCGCAGCGGCAGGGAATCCCTTGACGCCGCGCTCATGATTGAAGAAATGCGGGACATGAACGTCAAGAACTTCATCACCTTCGATGCGCATGACCCCAGAATCTCGAACGCGTCTCCCTTAGGCGGCTTCGATAACTTCCTTGCTTCTTATCAGTTTTTGAAGGCGCTTTTGACAAGCGTCGATGACTTAACGGTCGACAAGGATCACTTGATTGTCATCTCGCCGGACGAAGGCGCCTTAGACCGCGCCGTGTACTTCGCGAACGTTTTGCGTGCGGACACCGGCATGTTCTACAAGCGCCGTGATTACACAAGAATCGTGAACGGCTCGAATCCGATTGTCGCGCATGAATTCCTGGGCTCTGATATTCGCGGCAAGGACGTCATCATCATTGACGACATGATTTCCTCCGGCGGCAGCATGATCGACACGGCGAAGCAGTTGAAGGACATGGGTGCAAAGCGCGTCTTTATCTGCACGACCTTCGGCCTGTTTACGGACGGGCTAAAGCGTTTCGACAAGGCATACGAGGCGGGTGGCTTTGACAAGATTATCTGCACGAACTTAACCTACCAGTTGCCGGAGCTGTATGAGCGGCCCTATTACCAGCAGGCGGACATGGGCAAGTTCTTAGCCGCCATCATTGACTTTATCAATCACGACGCCTCGATTGGAAACGTCATCGAACCGACGGAAAAGATTCATCAGTTTTTGGAGAAGTACAACGAAGGCGTCTTAACCGAATCCGCAATGGACTGAACGATTCATGGCAAAACGAAAAAACATCGTTGCGGTCGTGGGACGGCCCAACGTGGGGAAAAGTACATTATTCAACGCGCTTGCCGGCAAACGCATCGCCATTGTGGAGGATACGCCGGGCGTGACGAGAGACCGCATCTACGAGGACGTGGAGTGGATGGGGTATCATTTCACGTTGATTGACACCGGCGGCATCGAGCCAGAAAGCAAGGACATCATTCTCTCCCAGATGCGCGAGCAGGCACAGATCGCAATCGACACCGCGGACGTTATTCTGTTCATGGTGGATGTGAAGCAGGGCTTAACCGACGCGGACGCGAAGGTCGCGGACATGCTGCGTAAAAGCGGCAAGCCGGTCCTGCTCACCGTCAACAAGGTGGACGATTTCCAAAAGGGCATGCTCGATGTGTACGAGTTTTACAATCTGGGAATCGGCGAACCCTACGCCATCTCCGCGGCGAACCGGCTGGGCATCGGCGATCTCTTAGAGGAGGTCGTCAAGCATTTCGAGGATGTCCCGGGCGGGGCCGAAGAGGAGGATGTCACAAGCGTCGCCATCATCGGCAAGCCGAATGTGGGTAAGAGCTCCATCATCAACAAGCTCATCGGCGAAAACCGCCTCATCGTTTCCGACATTGCGGGCACGACGCGTGACGCGATTGACACGGATGTGACCTATAACAAAAAGAAGTATACCTTTATCGATACGGCGGGATTGCGCCGCAAGAACAAAATCAAGGAAGAGCTGGAGCAGTACATGATTGTGCGCACCGTTTCCGCCGTGGAACGCGCGGATGTCGCGGTGCTTGTGATTGATGCCAGTGAAGGCGTGACGGAGCAGGACGCGAAGATTGCCGGTATCGCGCACGAACGCGGCAAGGCGGCAATCATCCTGGTGAACAAGTGGGACCTTGTCGAGAAGGACAACAACAGCGTCAAGGAGTTTACCAAAAAGGTAAAGAGCGTGTTGTCCTTTATGCCGTACGCGGAGCTTCTCTTTGTGTCCGCGGAAACGGGACAGCGGCTTGTGAAGCTGTATTCGTTGATTGACGCGGTGGCGCTCAACCACGCGATGCGCGTTTCGACCGGTGTCTTAAATGAAATTCTTTCGCAGGCGGTTGTCATGCAGCAGCCGCCTTCGGACAAGGGACGCGCCTTGAAGCTTTATTACATGACACAGGTTGCAATCAAGCCGCCCACCTTTGTCGTCTTTGTCAACGACAAGAACCTCATGCATTTTTCCTACACGCGCTACATCGAAAACCAGGTACGCGAGGCATTCGGGTTCAAGGGCACCCCGATCCGTATTTACGCAAGAGAACGGAAGGGGGATAAGTGATGCCGCTTTATGTCCTTCCTGCCTGTCTCGTCATCGGGTATTGTCTTGGGTCAATCCAGACCGCGTACTTTTACTGCAAGACACACGGCATCGACATCCGGGAGCACGGCAGCGGGAATCCCGGCATGACGAACACGCTGCGCACCCTGGGCGCAAAGGCGGGGTTTACCGTACTCATTCTTGACATGCTCAAATGCTTTCTTGCGGTTAATCTTACGACTGCGCTTTTTTCTTCGGCGGCGCCCGATGCGGTTTACCTGATTAAAATGGTAACGGGCTTGGGAGCGGTGCTCGGGCATGACTTTCCGTTTTACATGCAGTTTAAGGGCGGAAAAGGAATCGCCGCGACTGCGGGGCTGATGTGCGCCTTTCATCCCGTGTGCATCGTTGTGATGTTCGCTTCGTTTCTGATTCCGTTTTGGTTGACGCACTTTGTATCTTTGGGTTCACTGATGATTAATATCTGTTTTGTCGTGACGGTGGTTGCCTTGGGAGAAAACGGACTGCTTCACATGCCGGATTCGTATCTGTTCGCGACGTATCTCATCACGGCGTTTTTGGCGGCGCTCGCGTTCTACCAGCATAAGGCAAACATCAAAAAGCTTCTTTCCGGAAACGAACGCAAGACGTATGTATTTAAGAAGAACAAGGTTCAGTCGGAAGAGGAATTGGGAGGCGGAAATGGAACAAAAGGCTAAGGTTGCGGTGATTGGTGCCGGAAGCTTCGGCATCGCGCTGGCGAGGCTGCTTGCGAATAAGGGATGTGACGTTTCCGTTTATACGCGCTCTAAAGAAAATGCGAAGGAGATTTCCGCATCGAGACAGAATGTTGATAAGCTGCCGGGCGTCATGCTGCCGGATTCGGTTTTGGTTACTTCTGACATGGAAGAAGCCTGCCGGGAAAAGGAAGCCTTTGTGGTCGTGGTGCCAAGCGTCGGGTTTCGCAAAACGCTTGAACGGATGAAGCCTTATGTGAAGAAGCATGAGGAAGGCTTTCCGCCGGTGATTTCCTGCACCAAGGGCATTGAACAGGATACACTGTTTCTGATGACGGACGTCATCAAACAGGTTTTGCCCGATGCTGCGGCGGTGGTTTTATCCGGTCCCACGCACGCGGAGGAGGTGGGACGCGACCTGCCCACCGCGATTGTTGCCGGAGCGGAAAACGAAGAAATTGCAAAGGCGGTTCAGGATTTGTTTATGACGCCGACCTTCAGGGTTTACACGTCAACGGATGTCACCGGCATTGAGACCGGCGGCGCTTTAAAAAACGTCATCGCGCTTGCCGCCGGCATTGCGGACGGCATGGGATACGGCGACAACGCAAAGGCGGCGATGATTACGCGCGGTGTGTATGAGATGACGCGCTTAGGTACCGAGATGGGCGGTTATGAAAGTACCTTCTCCGGTCTTTCCGGCATCGGGGATTTGATTGTGACCTGCGCTTCGATGCATTCGAGAAACCGCCGCGCAGGCATCCTCATCGGGAAGGGTATGAGCTGCGAGGAGGCGTGCAAGGAAGTAAAGATGGTTGTCGAGGGCGTAAACAGCGCCCGCGCCGCACACGCACTTTCCGTGAAGTACGGCGTGGAAATGCCCATCGTGAGCGCCGTGAACCGCGTGTTGTTTGAAGGGCTCGATCCGCGGGTGGCGGTTGAGGCGTTGATGTTACGAGATAGGAAGAGTGAGTCAGGGGGACGGGTACACTGACTCATTTGGCCGGTTGGATGACAATGAACTGTTACCATAATGAGTCAGTG
>JAFSRL010000279.1 GCA_017446125.1 Lachnospiraceae bacterium | reverse complement strand
CGCGAGGGCGACGCGTTCACGCAGTACACGAACGCGCAATATCTGATTCTGCTCACCGGCACGACGGTCGAGGGGTGCGACGTGGTCTACCGCCGCATCACGCACAAGCTGCGTGAGCTCTCCCCGTCGAAGATTGACATCGTTTACCAGGCAACCTCCTTAGCGGAGCTGGATGAGCGGGCAGTGGGGGTTGAAGCATGAGCGAATGCCGCATGATTCAGGCGCCCAACTTAGTCGCGGTTCTGGTCGATGAGTATACAAAGGAAGGTGCTTTTTGCGGGCGGCTCGCGCACCTTTACGAAGATTCAACCTGCACCTTCAACGGCGCGCAGGAGCTTCTGACCAAGATGGATGCGCTCTACGATTCCTGGAATTACCCGCAGCGCGCGACCATGCAGCGTTATTTCGGGCGGGAGCCGAAGAAGGTCTTGCGCAAAACCACAGACATGCATTTAAACGAAAAGGAACGCGTGCGCACCGTGGAGGAGCTCTATGCCCTGCGCGGCAGCATCGCGACCTTTATGATTCATACCCAGATGCGGCAGAATGCCTCCTGGCAGGGACAGGCGATGTATTTGGAGGAAGGCTTGACGCAGCAGTTCCAGAGTGTGTTGGAGCTCTTGCGCATGACGGATGCCGCCTTGAAGCAGGCGACAAAGAAGGGAGCAAAGCAATGAGGCGGCGCGTTGTGAAAACGGCGGCTGCCTTCCTGTTGTTAACCCTTGCGCTCGCGGGCTGCGGGAGGAAAGAAGAAGTGGCTTCCCCCGTGGCACCCGACACGACAGAAGCTCCGGACGAAGCGGCGACCGAGGAAATCGAGCGCCCGCCCAAGGGCAACAAGCCGGAGCTGGTGGTCGCCCTACCCTCTGACATCACGGGCTTGAATCCCATGACGTCGACGGGCGGCGTGAACGACAACTGCATCATCATCACGCATGAGACGCTGTACGCGATGAACGCAAACGGAAGCATCGCGCCACATTTGGCGGCAGGCGGCGAGTGGACGGATGACAACACGTTTGAACTGCTTTTGAACAACAACATCTTCTTCTCCGACGGGAATGCGATGACCGCAAACGACGTCGTGCACACCTTCGAAACGGCGAAGGAGATGAACAACGGCAACCTGCCCGCGCTCTTAGAGGGCATCGAGGAGGTCGAGGCGTTGAACGAAACGCGTGTCGTCTTCCGCACGGCGGGCAGGATCGAGAACATGGAAACGAGGCTGTCGAATCCCGCTTTGTCCATCCAGTCGAAGGCTGCCTACGACACCGGCATGCAGAACCCGTATCTGGTGGGCTCGGGACCGTATAAATTCGTCGACCGCGTCAACGGGCGCTACACGTCCTTCGTGCGCAACGACAATTACTGGGGAGAAAATGCCGGAGTGTCAAACCGCATTTCGTTCTACGCGATTGCGGATGACGAGGAACGCCTTTCGGCACTGTTAAGCGGCAACGCGGATGTGATCTTAACCGCAAGCCCGGACGTGGTGGATGCGCTTTCAGACGACGTGAGCGTGCGCATCTATGAGCCGGGCGGCAGCGAGCACCGCGTCATCTACCGCGACAACGTGGTCTTTCCGTACATGCGCGCCTCAGGGGCGCAGTACTGGCAGGGCGTCTATGTGGTATTGGAATAGCTTAGGAGTAAGGCATGGGGATTTTTGATCTGTTCACAAAATCAGAAAAGGCGCAGGCACGCAAGGAGGAACGCGCAAGGTCGAAGGACCTAACGCGCGCGCAGGAGCTGCAGGCGCAGTTTGAAAATACGGCATGGCCCGTACCGTTAAAGATGAATCCGGTGAATGTGGCGGGCGCCGAAAAGACGTCGATCACGGATCCGGTCGACAAAAAACGAAAGGACGAGATCGGGCCCATGATCTTTGCCCCGCACATCAACGCGGAGCCCTTAAAGTTTTTGCCGCTGGAGGAGCTCTTGTTTTTGATGGATACGCATGAGCGGTTTCACAAGATCAGCGCGCTCGACAACTTCGAAGAAAACAAGCGCGTCTTGCGTAACGAGCTCTTAAACCGCATAAGGAGCGCGGAGTCGTTGTTCTTATTAAACGACCTCTCGACCGGCTATCCCTTCATCGACCACGGCTATGTGAGCCTTTACCTTGACAAGCAAAAGGCCGAGGACGCCGTGAAGGCATTTGCCGCGCAGTACCGCAACTTAAGCGTGAAGCGCTTCCTCGGGGAGACGAAGGACGACATCAAGGAGAAGCGGCAGAACCTTTTTGATTATTTGTACTACCTCGGGATGGAGCACATTTTGGTCAACAACGGCGGGTATCGCGCGAGTATCGTGCGCAGTGAGATTTCGGCCCCGCCCGATGTGGCGGGAGACGGTAAGATTGCCGCACAGCCCGCACTTTGCTTCGCGATGTGTGACTTTTTGGGCGAAGCCAGGTGGAACGTGAAATACGAAAAGCGCGCGGAGGTCTTGCGGGCAAAGGAAGAGAAGATGCTAAAGCTTATCCGCAAGGGAACCTACATCGTGCCCATCCAGCATGAGGGTCCGGCGGAGGTCATCGGGAGCAACCGGCTGCGCTTTAATTCAGAGACCAAGATAAGGTTTTTCGTGCTGCAGGACAACAAGGACAAGACGTTTTTGCCGGTCTTTACGGATGTGCAGGAGTATTTGAAAAAGTTCAATACCGCCGAATGGGAGGGCGCGGCGTTTTCGTTCGCCCAGATCAAGGGGATGTTGGATAACCGCGACGGGATTGTTATTAATCCCTTCGGCGAAAATATCATGTTGCTAAGGGACAGGATTATGGAGCAGGAAGAGGGAGAAGCACATGTTTGACAGAATGTTAGGACAGTATCTGGTGGATGCGAAGCTCTTGACGAAGGAGCAGTTAAAGCGTGTCTACGAGGTGCAGGAGAAGGCCAGGGCAAAGCTCGGTGTCATCGCCGTGGGCGAAAAGCTCATGAGTGTCGCGCAGGCGGAAGAGGTGAATGCGGCGCAGGCGCTCGAGGACAAACGCTTCGGCGACATCGCGGTGGAGAAGGGCTACATCTCGAAGGAGCAGTTGGAGCGCTTAGTCCAGATGCAGGGCAGCGCCTTCCACACCTTCATGCAGGTCATTGCGGATGAGGGCTTTTTGAAGCTCGATGAAATCCAGCGGGCGATGAAGGATTTCCAGCGCGAGAACAAGCTCTTGCCGCGCGATATGGATGCCCTTGTCGCGGGGGATTTGGATCGCATCACCCAGATGCACTTGCCGCCCTTAGACGCGCCGGCGTTTGATTTGTTCGCGTACGCGGTGAAGAACATGTACCGCCTGGTGGATTCGCACGTGGCAATCGGGAAGGCGGAGCAGGTGAAGAAGGTGAAAAGCGACGTCCTTGCCTGTCAGGCGATTACGGGCGACGTCGACGCGACGATGATGATCTTTGGGGAATATGAAGACCTGCGTTCCGTTGCCGTGACCTATACAAAGGAAGAGTTCATCGAGACGTCGGAGGATGTTTTGGACGCGATGAGCGAGCTCATCAACACGAACAACGGGATGTTCGCGCGCAACTACTCCCAGGAGGGCAAGGGGGAGGTCGAGCTGACCCCGCCCGCGTTCTACACCAAGGGCGTTGACGTGAGCGCGAAGGAGATTGTCGTGCTGCCGGTCAACATCTGCGACGGGACGACAAACTACGCCGTGGCGTTGGGGCAGGGCGTGAAGATTGAGGAGAGGTGAAGACCTTCCCCTTGAGGGGAAGGTGGCCCGGCGCAGCCGGGTCGGATGAGGTGTCTGAGGGAGGACAACATGGCAAGGATACTCATTGTAGACGACTCAAGGATCTCCAGACGGATCCTGCGCAATATCTTAGAACAGGGCGGTCATGAGATCGTGGGCGAGGCCGGCAACGGCAAGGAAGGCTACGAGATGTTTTTGGAGCTGCACCCCGATCTAGTGACGATGGACATCACCATGCCCGTCATGGACGGATTGGAGTCCTTGGAGCACATCGTGACCGCGGACCCCAAGGCGAAGGTTTTGATGATCACGGCAGCAGGCCAGAAGGACAAGATGATGCAGGCAATCAAGCTGGGCTGCATCGACTTCGTCGCGAAACCGTTTGACGATCAGATGGTGGCGGATATTGTGGTGAAGCACACGAGTTAAGATGAGTCAGGGGGACGGGTACAGTGAGTCAGGGGGACGGGTACACTGACTCATTTGACCAGTTGGTCAATAATGAACCGTTACCAGAATGAGTCAGTG
>JAFSRL010000278.1 GCA_017446125.1 Lachnospiraceae bacterium | reverse complement strand
GCAGAGGACTGAAAATCCTCGTGTCGTTGGTTCGATTCCGACTCTGGGCATAAAAAAACCGCCGTTTGGCGGTTTTTTTGTACCCAGAGTCATCTGTTTCAATTCGTCGCCGTTGCGTCGAACCTCCCTTTCAACCCCCGCAGCGTCTCCTTTGCGGACACATACTTCTCCGCAAGCGTGACGACCCACGACTCTTTGTAAGACGGCGGGACAACGGTCAGGGGCCACATGTGCTTTTTGATGATGTCCTGCTCGGTGTCGGAGAGCGAAAACTCCTTTAAGGCGTTTTTCAGCGCGATCCCCGGGTGATAAAAGCCGTGCAGGGGCGCGTGCGTGTTCTTCGGGTCATCCCAGTCATGCCAGTCATACTGAAAGTAATCGTGCAACAGCGCACCGCGCACGAGTGAACGCTCGTCACAGTCAAGGTGTAAGCCGCGGTTGATCACAAGACTCATGCGCGCAACCTGAATGCTGTGTGCGCGCACGCTGACCGTCCCGTGCTGGATATTCTTGGAGGACTGTTTGAAGTTTTCTGCGTCTAAGATGTCGCGCCCGTAGGCGCGGATCGTTTCGTTAATCGTCATGGTTACAGTTTAAAGCTCTTGGTGGCTTCGCTCAACTCTTCGCTTAAGCCTGAGAGCTCGCCCGCGGCACGGGAAATCTCCGTCATCGTTTCGCTCATGACCAGGAATTCCTCCTTGGTTTTCCGTAAGGACTCCCGCACACCGTAGAAGGAATCCTCCCTGGTGGAAAGCGCCTCCACCTCGTCGGAGACACTGCGGATATGCTCCGTAATGTCAAAGGCACGTTGTTCCATCTGCTGTGCGCTGGCATCAAGCTCCTCGGAGGAGGTCGCGACACGGTCTGCCGCCATCACCACATCGCTGACCAGACCGCGCAGCTTGTCCTGCATTTCGTTCCCTGCCTGCACCAGAGCACCCAGCTCGTCCCTTGAGGTGACGGGCATGCTTTCTCCGGACAGATCTCCGTCCGCAACCTGAAACAGACGGCCCGCAATCTGACCGATGGGTCCCAAAAGTCTCCGGAAAACAAGGATGGTGACCAAAAGCATAACCGCCATGATGACTGCGGTGCCCAAAAGAATGTCACGGATCATCCGGTTCGTTTCCGATTCGAGAACGGATTCCTCCATCGACACCTCAATCATGCCCACAACCTCATCGCCCGCGCCCACCAACGGCCCGACGGCGGTCAGGTAATTGGTCTGCCCGATAAAGGTGATGTCATTGACGAGCTCTCCTTTTTCCACACGGGCAACGATTTCGTCGCCCTTTCCGGAGAAGTCCTGAAAGCGGCTGTTTTCCGGCACATCGAAGGTGCTCGCCACAATCGTATCCTTTAAGTACAGCGCGCAGTCCACGTCAAAGGTCTTCTTGATATCCTGCGCGATGGTGTTCTCCGAAAGCACATATCCGGTGGAACAGGCACCGATCACCTTTCCGGTCTCGTCCTTAATGGGCGCGCCCGCACGCACGGACAAAAAGACCACCTTCCCCTGTTCGATCGTCACAAAGGATTCCCCGCGCAGGGCATACTGCACATTCATCTGGTTCGCGATGCTGTCATCCGGGGAAGGAATGACACCGGGCTGGTGCGTCCGGATGATGACATACCCCTCCTCGTCCGTAATCACCATGTACTCGAGTCCGGCATCCTCGACCAGGGGCGTCGTAAGCTCGAACAGTGCCGCATGATCTTTGGCCGCACAGGCAGCGACAAGATCCGGATTCACCGCGATGTCCCGCGCGAAGCCCAGCGCGTTGCGCTTATAGATGTCGAATAAATGCGCGGTGCCGCCGTATGCCTTATCGAGCTGCGAATAAAGGGATTCCTGCAGCGAATTGTGCACGCGAAAGATCGTAAAGGTCGAGATGAAAATGCTCAGCGCCAGAATCGCAATGATGACCACCGCAACGATCTTATACAAAAAGCCGGTCTTTTTTTCCATCGATTAATCTCCTTGAAAACCCGATATGTCTATTATAGACTATTTTTAGAGGAATTGTCGCATGACATTGAATCTTTTTTCCGTTGGCTTTTTGGTGGCAACGGAGCCCATCATCCTCATAGTTGTTATCTACCTTCTGGCAAAGCAGGGGGAAACGGGCAGGCGGTACCGCCTGTTTCGCAACTTTGCGCTTTTCTGCCTCTTGGCATGCACCACGGAAATCGCGCTGGCAACCTTTGTGAACCTGAGGTTCTCCATGCCAGCATTCTTTTACCAGACGCTTTATTCCCTAAACCTGTGCTTCGGCATGATGACGCTCCAGCTCCTCTACCTGTACTTCACAATCGACATAGAGGTGCCGGGCACGCCGAAGAAAATCTTCCGCGCCCTGCGGCGTCTCAACCTGATAATCTTCGCAGCCCTGATTGTTGCAAACTTCTTCACCGGCTGCATTGCGCGCTACAACTCCGTGGGACGCTTAATGCGCGGCGCCATGTTTGATATCGCGACCTACGTGCTGCCGCTTTACTTTGTCGCAATCATTGCCGTTATCGCCATTATTTACCACAAACAAATCGACCGCAGGGTGGTCTTCTCGTTTCTGGGCGTGCTGGGGCTCACCGTGCTGGTGCTGCCCTTACGGCAGATTTACTTCCCCTTCATGCAGTTGGAATACTTTGCCCTGGGACTGTTGGTTGTCATCATGCTGTTCTTACTCGAAACACCGGCATACCGGCAGCTTACCTTGAACCGCCGGCAAATGGAGGAGGCGAGGCAGGCGACCGATGCCGCGATGAAGGAGGCGATGCAGGCATCCCGTGCGAAAAGCGACTTCCTCTCGAACATGTCGCACGAAATCCGCACCCCCATGAACGCAATCATCGGCATGAACGACATGATTCTGCGCGAGACCACATCCCCCGCCATCCGCGGCTACGCCGAAGACATCCGGGGGAACGGAAAATACCTCTTAAGCGTCATCAACGACATCTTGGATTATTCGAGAATCGAATCCGGCAGAATGGAAATCCGCAAGGGTCCGTACCGTTTGAGCAACCTGCTCTCCGGACTGATGGAGGAGTACGAGGAAGCGGCGAAGAACAAGGGACTGGATTTGCTTCTGGATGTGGATGAGTCCCTGCCGGACAAGCTTGAGGGCGACGAGACGCATCTGGCGCAGATCTTAAAAAACCTTTTGGAAAATGCCATCAAGTACACGCAAAAGGGCAGCGTGCGCCTGACCGTGAACGGCGTGAGGCGGGGACGCGTGCTCACACTCTTTTTCAAGGTTGCGGACACGGGCATCGGCATTTCGAAGGAGAGCCACAAGGAGGTCTTTGACTCGTTCTCCCGCGTGAACATGGAAAAGAACAGAAACATCCTGGGAACCGGTCTGGGGCTTGCCATCACCAAGGAGCTGACGGAGAAGATGTTCGGCGAAATCATGCTGCGCTCGGAAGAGGGAAAGGGCAGTACCTTCACCGTGCGTCTGCCGCAGGACATTCTCTCGGATGAAACCATCGCGCAGGCAAAACGCAAAAACAGGTTGAGTGAATCGACGCAGGTCAAGAGCTTCCTTGTCCGGGACGCGGATGTGCTCTTGGTCGATGACAACCGCACCAACCTGCGGGTCACCGCGATGCTGTTAAAAACCTTCGGCATCGAGGCGGACACCGTCAGCGGCGGCGCGGAATGTCTGATTGCCTGCGGCAAAAAGCCGTACCACATCATTTTCTTAGACCACAGGATGCCCGGCATGGACGGCGAGGAAACCCTGCGCTCCTTGAAGCGGGATGAGAATTTTACAAAGGCGCATACCAAGGTGATCGCACTGACCGCAAGCGATGACGACGATGCAAGAGAGCGGTTTTTACGAATGGGATTTGACGAGTACTTAGTCAAACCGGTGGATATGACAAGATTAAAGGACGTTTTGTTATTGTTCCTTCCGAAGGAGAAGATCGATGCCTTATGATTTCAGCGTGAGTCTGGCGATGATTCCCTTCGATCTCGTCATCCTCATGAACCTGATTCTGAATTACGGGTCACTGGACAGCTACCGCAAAAACATGCGGCGTGCTTTTGCGGTGCTTTTGCTGTGCGCCGTTTTGGACGTTGTCGCGGGCGTTTACACCAACAACGCTTACGCGGCGGACGCGACCTTTGAGCTGCGCGTCACGCTCTATGCCGCTTATGCGGTCGCGACCTTCTTTGTTGCGTGGTACATCTTCGTATATCACCGTGCGCTGGTCAAGGCAAGACGCGGCGAGGGCGACAAGCTCTTTTATGCCATGCCGCTATGGATGTTTTTAGCATTCCTTGTGCCGGTCTTTTTGCTGTTGTTCTTCTTCTCAAGAATCCGTCCGCAGCTCATGGTCTATACGGCATTTTTGAGTGTGCTCTCCTACGCGTTTTATTTCATGACGGAGCTGCCCCTCATCGCGCGGCTGCAGGCGGGATTAAAGGACCTTTCCGGAATGCTTGAGGAAGCAGAGAAAGCGACCGAGCGCGCGCGGGCACAGGACCTTGCGAAGAACGACTTCTTAGCGAACATGTCGCACGAAATCCGCACCCCGTTAAACGCGATTCTGGGGATGAACGAAATGGTGCTGCGTGAGTCCAAAGAGAAGCAGGTCACGGGCTATGCCCGCGTCATCGAGGGTGCCGGCGACAACCTTTTGGCAATCATCAACGACATCATCGACTTCTCCCGGATCGAGTCCGGCGACATGCAGCTTTTGGAGGAGCCGTACCACTTGGGATACGTGCTCAACACCGTCAAAAACATGATTGCCCTGCGTGCCTCGGACAAGGGGCTTACGCTGGTAACAAGAATCGACGAGACCCTGCCGGACCTGCTTTTGGGGGATGAGCTGCGCCTGTCGCAGGTGTTGATCAACCTTCTGACCAACGCCGTGAAGTACACCAACCACGGCACCGTGACCTTATCCGTCAGCGCGGCAAAGTGCTCGAAGGAGGAGGTGACGCTTGTCTTTGACGTCATCGATACCGGCATCGGCATCCGCGAGGAGAACCTGCCGCACCTGTTCGATTCCTTTACCCGCTTCGACGCGGAGGAAAACCGGGACATCGAGGGCACGGGCCTGGGGCTCACCATCACACGCAATCTCGTGCGCTTGATGGGCGGTGAGATTTATGTCGCGAGCGTCTATCAGGAGGGCTCCACCTTCAGCGTACGCTTAACCCAGAAGGTGGTGGGCGAAACAACCCTTGCGGAGTACGCCATCGGCGAAGCCGAAGACAGAAGCGGCGAAACCAGACGCTTCTTTGCGCCGGAGGCAAATGTTCTGGTCGTGGACGACACCAAGAGCAACATCACCGTGGTCGAAATGCTCTTAAAGCAGACCAGAATCAACGTCGACAGTTGCATGAGCGGCGAGGAGTGCTTGGCACTTGCGCAGAACATGGTGTATGACGTCATCCTCTTGGATCACATGATGCCCGGCATGGACGGCATCGAAACCCTGCATCGCCTGCGTGATACGAAGGGTTTTGACCGGAACAAAACGCACGTGATTGTGCTGACCGCAAATGCCATCGCGGGGGCAAGAGAGCAGTACCTTGAAGAGGGCTTTGACGATTATTTGAGCAAACCCGTGGATTCGCTGCGCCTGGAGGAAATGCTCATGAAGCACCTGCCGGAGCGGCTTGTGATTACCGCAAAGGATCCGGAGTACACGGACCTTTTGGCGAAGCTGCAGGAGGAAAGCGCACAGGCGCAGCTCCTTGCCCAGAAGAACGAAGAAGCCTCCCAGCAACTGCGCACCCTGCAGGGCGTCGATTACGACGCAGCGATTGCCGTTTGCGCCTCGGATGAAATCCTGCGCACCACAATCTGTGATTTCTATGACGCGATTTCGGAACAGGCGGATCTGATTGAACAGTACGCGCGTGAAAAGGACTGGAACAATTACACCATCAAGGTGCATGCCTTAAAGAGCAGCGCCCGTTTGATCGGCGCCACGGCGCTTTCGGCGGACGCCGCGTTTTTGGAGCAAAAAGGAAACGAACAGGAGGAAGCGGAGATTGAACGTTTAACCCCCAAGCTCTTGGCGGACTACCGCGCGTATTTGGAACATCTTGCAAGCGTGGCGGCAGGCGAGGACGACGCGGAGGAGGACAAGGCGCTTGTGGACTTGGACGAGCTGAACGAGGCATATGAGGCGATTAAGGAATTCGCGGAAGCAAATGACTTTGACAGCGTGGACGCCATCATCAATCAACTGAACGATTACAGAATCCCGGACGAAGAAAAGGAGAAATTCGAGCTTGTCCGCAAGCTGTGCCGGCAGCTCGACAAAGAGGCGCTTTTGCTAACGCTTTAAGGGGCGGCGCAATCGTGGTATCATACTGATATGGGAAAAATCTTTATTTTGATGGGAAAAAGCGCGTCCGGCAAGGACGCCGTATACCGCAACCTGATGGGAGACGCCTCCTTAAACCTGCGCAAGAACATCATGTACACGACGCGCCCGATGCGGCAGAACGAGGAAGAGGGCGTGCAGTATTTCTTCCGCACGGAGGAGGAGTTTCAGGCGTTTGAAAAGGAAGGGAAAATCATCGAGGTGCGCACCTACGACACGATGCACGGTCCCTGGCGCTACTTCACCGTCGACGATTACCAGATTGATTTGAATGCGGGCAGCACCCTGATGGGTGGCGGGACGGTCGCGTTTTACTGCTCGATCAGGGATTATTTCGGCGCGGAAAACGTTGTGCCCCTCTACATCGAGGTGCTGCCGGAAATCCGCTTGGAGCGCTCCTTGAAGCGCGAGAAGCGCCCGGAAAACCGGCGCTTTTTAGAGATGTGCCGCCGGTTCCTTGCGGACGAGGAGGACTTCTCGGAGGAGAAGCTGCGCGAGGCAGGGATAACGCGCAGGTTTCATAATGATGCGGAGATAGAAGATTGTATCCGTGAGATTACGGAATATATTAAGGGGATAGGATAACACCTCATCCGCCCTTCGGGCACCTTCCCCTAAAGGGTAAGGTTGGAGAAATGGCATGGATATGAAGATCACGCAACTGACGCAGACCGCACCGGTGCAGCAAACAGAACAGGTGCAGGAAGCCACCGGCGATTTCAAGTTCGTCCTGACGAGCAAAATCGAGGACGATTCCCTTGCGGAGCGCTTAAACCTGATGATGCAGGACATCACGATGCAGGGGCAGCGCATCAAGAAGAAGCACGACATCCGTGACATGCAGCGCTACCGCACGTTGATTAAGGATTTCTTGAATGAAATCGTCTCCCGCTCCCACCAGTTCTCCCGCGAGAATTTCTTGGACCGCAAGGGGCGCCATAGGGTGTACGGCATCATCCGCCTGGTGGACGAAAACCTGGATGAGCTGGCGCAGGAGCTGTTGAAGGAGGAAAAAGACAACCTCTCGATTTTAGATAAAATCGGCACGATTGAGGGGCTGTTGCTCGATATTTTCACGTAAGAAGGAACAGGACATGCGGTTTAGCGATGTCATCGGCCTTGCGCCGGTGAAGGAACATCTTCAGAATGCGTTGCGAAGGGACAACATTTCGCACGCATATCTTTTTGAAGGCGAAGCGGGAACGGGCAAGAAGATGCTTGCCCGCACGTTTGCGCAAAGCATTCAGTGCACCGGCAAGGCGCAGGGGGAATCGGAACCCTGCGGCACATGCAGGGCTTGTATTCAGGTGCAAAACGGCACGCATCCGGATGTGAAGGAGATTACCTCGGAGCGCCTGACCGTGATCGGTGTGGAGGACGTCCGCAAGCAGGTGGTGGAGGACGCGTTTTTGATGCCCTATGCCGGCACGCGCAAGGTCTATGTGATTCCGGAGGCGCACAAGCTTTCATTTGCCGCGCAGAACGCGCTTTTAAAGACGCTCGAGGAGCCGCCGGAATACGTCGTGATTTTGCTGCTTACGGAGAATGCGGCGGCGTTTCTCCCCACGGTCTTAAGCCGCGTCGTGATGCTGCCCTTTCAGCCGGTTGCGGACGACCTCATCCGGCGCTATCTGATGGAGGAGCAAAAGGTCACGGACTATGCCGCGGCACTGGCGGTGTCGTTTGCGAGAGGAAACGTGGGAAGGGCTTTGCAGCTTGTGAAAAGCGATGTCTTCCCGACGCGCTTAAAGCGCGTGATTGCGCTGTTTTCGGAGATTGACGCCCTTCGGATTCACCAGGTGAACGAACGCTTAGAGGGCGTTTTGGAGGTTCCGGAGGAGGCGCTTTTGCCGCCGGGGGAAGGAAAGGAAACCGCGGAAGAGAAGCGGCGCAGGGAAAAGAAGCTGCAGCGCGCGGCGCTCTTTGAGACCCTTGAAATCATCTCCGCGCTCTTAAGAGACCTTTTGGTTTACAAGGCGACCGCAGACCCCAAGCTCTTGATTTTTACCGGCGAAATGTCGTATATTAGTAAGGCATGCGAAGCCCTGTCCTATGAGGATTTGGGCAGGCTGTTCAAGGAGCTCGAAGCGCTCAGACAACAGTTGCACGCGAACGTCAATGCGCTCATTGCATTGCAGATGTTTCTGCTGCAGATACAGGAAAGGATACAGTATTCATGACGAAAGTAATCGGCGTCAGGTTTCGGACCGCCGGAAAGGTTTATTATTTCTCCCCGGGAGAGCATGAAATCAAGCGGGACATGCACGTCATTGTCACCACATCGCGCGGTACGGAGTACGGCACGGTGGTGATGCCGCCCAAGGAGGTGGAGGACGACGAGGTGGTCGCGCCCTTAAAGGAAATCATCCGCGTTGCGACGGAGGATGACGACTTGCGTGCCCAGACCAACCGCGAGAAGGAAAAGGATGCCTTCAAGACCTGCGCGCAAAAAATCCGTGAGCATGAGCTCGAGATGAAGCTCATCGATGCGGAGTATACCTTTGACAATTCGAAGGCGCTGTTTTATTTCACCGCGGACGGGCGCGTGGATTTCCGCGAGCTGGTCAAGGACCTTGCAAGCGTCTTTAAGACAAGGATTGAGTTACGACAGATTGGTGTCAGGGATGAGACGAAGCTGATTGGCGGAATCGGAATCTGCGGCAGGGCGCTGTGCTGCCACTCCTATCTTTCGGACTTCATGCCGGTTTCCATCAAGATGGCAAAGGAACAGAGCCTGTCCTTAAACCCGACCAAAATCTCCGGCGTTTGCGGTCGTTTGATGTGCTGCTTAAAGAATGAGGAAGAGGTCTATGAGGAGGTCAATAAGCGCATGCCCGGAATCGGGGACATCGTGGAGACCCCGGACCACTTGGAGGGCGAAGTCGCAGGGACAAACGTCCTTCGGGAAACGGTGCGCGTTTTGATCGACGTGGGCGATGAAAAGGAAGTCGAGACCTACCGGCTGGACGAGGTGAAATTCCTGCGCAAGAAGCCGCGCAAGGGCGCGCAGCAGCAAAAGCGCAAGGAAGAACTGGAAGAAGAGGCGGCGGCAAAGGCGCTGGAAGAAAAGGAACAGCACAAGGACCTGCCGCGCGGCGAAAAGAAGCAACACCACACAAACGACAGAAACCGGAACCGGAACAAGGAACAGTCCGGAAACAGGGACTTTGCCGGAAACAAAGAAGCGTCCGGAAACAAGGAGCAAAACAGGGAGAACAACAGGGAGAACAACGGAAAGAACCGTCCCTTCCACCGCAGGAACAGGAACAAAAACAAGAATAACAGCAACAACAATACCAAGAACAAGACATGAGCGGGACCCTGTATCTTTGTGCAACGCCCATCGGAAATCTGAAGGACATCACATTGCGCGTATTGGAAACCTTAGAGGCGGTCGATTTGATTGCGGCGGAAGATACGCGCAATTCCAAAAAGCTCTTAAATCACTATGAAATTCATACGCCGCTCACCGCATATCACGAGCACAACAAGCAGACAAAGGCAAAAAAGCTGATCGCGCTGTTAAAGGAAGGCAAGGACATTGCCCTCGTTACGGACGCGGGGACCCCCGCGATTTCCGATCCCGGGCAGGACCTTGTTGCGCTCTGCATGGAAGAGGGCGTTGCGGTGACCAGCCTGCCCGGTCCCACCGCCTGCATCACGGCGCTGACGCTTTCGGGCTTCCATGCAAGGCGGTTTGTCTTTGAGGGCTTTCTGCCCGGCAAGGAAGACAAAAAGGAACGCGCCAAGGCGCTGGGGCGTTTGGAGAACGAGACAAGAACCATCATCCTGTACGCGGCGCCGCACGATTTGGAACGCGACCTGACAGACCTCTATGAAACACTGGGCGCACGCAGGATTGCCCTTTGCCGCGAGCTGACGAAGAAATTCGAAGAGGTCGTAATAACGACACTCAGTGAGTCCCGGCCGCACCCCCGCGGCGAATACGTCCTTGTCATTGAGGGGAAGGACGAAAAAGATTTAGTCGCCGCGCAGCAGGCGCAGTGGGAGGAGATTTCCATCCCCGATCACGTGGCGCAGTACGAGGCGCAGGGTCTTGACCGCAAGGAGGCGATGAAGAAGGCCGCTTTGGACCGCGGAATCACCAAACGCGACGTTTACCGCGCCTTGTTGGAAAACCGGAGCGATGTATGATAAAATGGACTGGTAGTGGTAGCAGCAACCGGGTAAAGAAGGAGGAATATGAAGGTCACAGAAGATTTTATCCAGAAGGTGGAGTCATTACCGGATGACAAGGTGCAACTGATCTTTTCCCTTGTCGACCAGTTCGCGAACGTGCATCTTGCACAGCAGACGACCGCGGGACCGGTGCTGTCGCAGGAGGAAATCGATCATCTGATCAGTGATATCCGCGCGGGCATCGTGGGCTGAATGATTTGACCTATTTGTATGAATTATATCGTCTTTGATCTGGAGTGGAACCAGGGAAGTTCCAGAAGAGACCATCTTTTGCATGAATTGCCGTTCGAGATCGTGGAAATCGGCGCCGTGAAGCTGGACGAGGCGTTTCGCGAAACCGCCACCTTCCACCGCCTGATCCGGCCGAAGGTATACCGGCACATGCACCGCATTACCGGAGATATCATTCACCTGACCATGAAGGACTTGGAAAAAGGAGACCCGTTTGAGACAGTCGCCGCAGATTTTCTCGCATTCTGCGGCGATGATTTTTCTTTTTGCACCTGGGGAAGCTTAGACCTCACGGAGCTGCAGCGTAACTTCGAATACTTCCATCTTCCGAAGCTCTCGGAGGAACCGATTCCGTTTTATGATGTTCAAAAGCTCTACGCCCTTTCCAGAGGAGAGGGGGCAAGACGCCAGCACAGCTTAGAGAGAGCAGTGACGGACCTTTCGATTACGCAGGACCTGCCGTTCCACCGCGCCATCCATGACGCGATTTACACGGCAAGGATTTTTGCAACCCTGCCGGAGGAGGTCAAAAAGAACATCTCCTTCAACAACTTCAACGCCCCCAAGAAGCGCAGGCAGGAGGTGCACATCGTCTTTGACGATTACGCAAAGTACATCTCAAGAGAGTTTCCAAGTAAGGAAGCCATGTTCTTGGACCGCGAGGTCAGCTCCATGAAATGCTACCTGTGTCACAAAAACATCCGCCGCAAAATCAAGTGGTTCTCCCGCGACGGCAAGCAGTACTTAGGCGCCGCAAGGTGCGACAAGCACGGTTATATGCGTTATAAAATCCGTGTCAACCGCACGGAGAACGGGAATTGCTTTTGTGTGAAAACCTCGAAATTCATTTCCGACGCGGATATGGACGCGCTGCGCCTGCGTCAGGAGAAAGTCCGCAAACGCTCCCTGTAAGCTTCAAAGATAATCGTCAAACCTCGAAGGTCTGGTTGCCTCTTTTTTTCTTCGGCGGTACCGCCTTCTGTCCTTACGGTTCAACGAAAGATTCATGCCGGAAAGCAGCGCGTAGATGTAGCTGCCTGCAATCAGAATGGCGGCAATAAAAATCACGAAAAAGATAATCCGCTTGATGTTCACATAAACGGTTGACGAGGACGCGTTCGTATCCGCGGCAAAGACCTCGGAGCCGTTTAAGTCAAAGTCCATGGCATCCGCGCCTTCGGCTTCGCCGGCACTTGCGCTTTCCGGAATCGTCACGGTCAAAGCGGCGCTCCCCACATACAAATCACCGAAGTAATATCCGATTTCCGCAAGCGCGCCCGCCTCGTCGATGGTGTCGCCGTAGGTAATCTGTGTGGTGCAGTCCGCCAGCGAGGCACTCTTGGGCAAAACGACATACGCTTCGGGGTCAATCGAGGCAACAGAGCCGGACACGCCGAAGATATCCGTGCCCAGGTCAAAAAACGAATTGTCGCTTTCCGCGTAATCCGCGGCGTTCTCCGCAACGTTCACCGCCTTGAAATTGCTGAAGCCGTAATCAAACAGCTCGACCGTGTCGGTGAACTGGTAGGGCGACTCCTCCTTTAAAATGACGCACACAAGCTTCATGCCGTCGCGCTCGCAGCAGGTGACAAGGGTTTCCCGCGCCTCGGAGGTGTAGCCGGTTTTTCCGCCCATGATGCCCTCGTAAGGCATCTCGCCGTTGATGAGCTTGTGCTTGTTGTGAAGGGTGAAATCATCCGGCTGCGTCGCCGTGGGTAAAAAGTGGTAGGTCGGGGTCGAGCCCACCTGAATTAAGAGATTGCTTTTGAAATACTCCGCGCTGATCAGGGCAAGGTCATAGGCGCTGGTATAGTGCTCCTCGTGGAAGAGCCCGTGCGGGTTTGTGAAGTGCGTGTTGGTACAGCCAAGCGCCGCCGCCTTTTCGTTCATCAGATCGCTGAACGCGTCGATGCTTCCGCTGACGGTTTCCGCCAACGCATTCGCGACCTCGTTCGCACTGCCCACCATCAGGCCGTAGAGCGCCTCCTCGACGGTAATCATCTCTCCCTCATCCATGCCGATGTTGGAGCTGCCGCGCTCAATGGAAAAGACCGCCTCGTGCGAGAAGGTGACCTCGTCCGTAAGCAGCAGGTTTTCGTACGCCAAAAGCGCGGTCATGACCTTGGTCGTGGACGCGGGATAGAGCCGTTTGTGCGGGTTCTTCGCGTAGAGCACCGTGCCGGTGTTTGCCTCAAGCAGCACGGCACCGTCCGTACCGATTGCGGGACCCGCCGGCCAGTGCGCGTACTGGTTCGTCTCCACGGGGTCGTTCTTGCGCTCCTCCATCTGTGCCTGCCGTTCTTCATAGGTCGCGGCGTGCGCCGAAAAGCCGCCAAGATAAGGCGCGGCAAGAAAGAACGCCGCAAACAGTGCAAAAGCGCGCGTCAAACGGGATTTATGTGTTTTTTTCGCCTGTTTCCCCTGCATGACAGCTATTATCATACCATATCAGGGGGGATGAGAGAAACACTTTCCTTTTTGAATTAAATGGTGTACAATCTATTTGGCCTATGAGACTTCGAAATGTCCGCGGTGCGCGGGAAGTGATTGCGGAAAGTGAATATGTGATTGCAAACCCGGAGCAGTATCAGGGGCACTGGCGCGAATTGTTTTCAAAGCGCCGGGGCGAGGCGGACACGTCACACCCCCTGCACATCGAAATCGGCATGGGAAAAGGGCGGTTTTTGACAACGCTTGCGGAACAGAACCCGGACATCAATTATCTGGGCATCGAAAAGTTTACGAGCGTGCTTTACCGCGCGGTGCAAAAGCAGGAAGAAAAGCAGTTGAAGAACCTGTTGCTCTTAAGGACGGAAGCGGAGCTGTTGGAGAACCTTTTTGACAGGGAAGAGGTGAATCGGATATACTTAAATTTCTCCGATCCGTGGCCGAAGGAGCGGCACGCGAAACGCAGGTTGACCTCGAAGGAATTTCTTCGGCGCTACGCCGGGATACTGGTCCCTTCCGGTACGGTCGAATTTAAGACCGACAACCGTGCGCTGTTTGACTTCTCGCTGGAAGAAGTGACACCGGCGGGCTTTGAAGTGCTTGCGGCAACGTACGACTTGCACCACGACGAGGCGATGTGCGCGGGCAATGTCATGACCGAGTACGAGGAGCGCTTTTCCGGAAAGGGAAACGCGATCTGCAAGATGGTAATCCGGCAGGCAGCTGTGCCGGAGGGTTGAGAAAGGAGATGCAACATGGAGTACACGTTTACGACAGACAATTTTGATACGGAGGTTTTGGGCAGCGACATTCCGGTGCTCGTGGATTTTTACGCGGACTGGTGCGGTCCCTGCAAGATGATGGGACCGGTCATCGACCAGATTGCGAACGAGTATGAAGGCAAGGTCAAGGTGGGCAAGTTAAACGTCGACAACGATCCCGAGATTGCGCAGCGCTATCGCGTGATGTCGATTCCGACCTTTTTGTTTGTGAAGGGCGGGGAAGCGATCGGGACCAGCATCGGTGCGGTCGACAAGGCGACCCTGGAAGGCAAGATCAAGGAAATGATCGGGTAAGACGGCCCGGCAAAACGGGGGATTATGAGCGATTTCGATACAAGGGAAATCTCTGATATTAAAATAGAGGATCCGTTAAACTTCTTAACCGCCGCGGAGAAAGAGGCATACATCCGCGCACAGGACGCGGAGCGCATGAAGGCGAAGCGCGAGGAGCTTTCGCGCACGCAGGAGCTGCAGCGCTTAGAGGAGGAACGGATCGAAACGGAAAGAAGGCGTGCACAGGAAATGAAACGTGCGCAGGAAGCAAAACGCTCCAAGAAAGATGTCGAGCGCCGCAAACGGCAGGCTGCAAGACGTCGCCGCGAGGAGATGGAGCGCAGAAGAAAAGAAGAAAAAACGGAGCAGCTCATCCGGACCGCAACCATTGCGACGGGCGTGTTAATCCTTTTGCTTTTACTCGTCATTGCGGGGAGCTTCGTGAAGAACTACTTTGACGCGCGCGCGGAGGAAAACCAGATTGCCGCAGACGCGGACGGGAGCGTGGTTCCGGAGGAAGAGGAAGGCGATGAGGCGCCGGAGAGCGTCGAGGTCGAGGGCTTTACCGCGATGAACGACACGGTGACGACGACGACGGACTTACGGCTTCGCTCGACGCCGGACTCTGATGTGGACAACAATATCGTGGCAACGGCAACGCGGGGCACGCAGTTAAAGCGCACCGGCATCAACGACGCGATTGGCTGGTCGCGCGTGGAGTATGACGGGAAGACCCTGTACTGCGCCACAAGATACCTGCAGTAGGCTTCTGATGCCGGGAGGGCTCCGGCGAATACATGAAGATCGGATTCTTTGATTCGGGAATCGGCGGCTTAAGCGTTTTGGGCACGGCCATCGCCCGGATGCCGGAAAACGAATACCTTTATTATGCGGATACGGATCACGTGCCTTACGGGGAACGCACGAAGGACGAGATCCTTTCCTTTACGATGGACGGCGTGCGCTTTTTGATTGAGGCGGGCGCCGAAGCTGTTGTTGTGGCGTGTAACACGGCGACTGCGGTCGCGGTGAAGGCGCTGCGGGAGCGGTTCGACATTCCAATCGTGGGGATGGAGCCCGCGGTTAAGCCTGCGGTGGAATTGACACAGGGGCCTGTGCTGCGTGACGAAGCGAACGGATTCGGAACGGCATACGCGCAACCCTTACTGCAACAGGCACAGGCAACCGAATCGCCGGGGATAAAGGATGATACGGGAGTTGATATGAAACGCGTCATGGTGATTGCAACACCCGTGACGCTGCGGGAGGCGAAGTTGAAAGACCTCCTGCACCGCGTGGATGAGGCGCACCGCGTGGACTTACTCGCCCTGCCGCGGTTAGTGGAATTCGCAGAGAACGAGGAGTGGGATTCCGCCGCAGTCAGGGCGTATCTTACGGAAGCATTTTCACAGTATGACATGTCACGCTATGCGGCGCTGGTCCTGGGCTGTACGCATGTTGTCTTTTTCAGACCCCTGTTTCATGAACTCTTCGGCGACGGAATCGCCCTCGTCGACGGCAACGAGGGCACCGTCCGGAGGCTTGCGGATGTGACGAGTGAGTCAGCGGGGACGGGTACACTGACTCATTTTCCACAGCAAATGAGTCAGTG
>JAFSRL010000277.1 GCA_017446125.1 Lachnospiraceae bacterium | reverse complement strand
TACCGGTTGAGAGATGACCTTCCCCTTGAGGGCGCTCAACGTCCGGGGGACGTTGGTTTAGCGCGGACCGGAGCGGAGCGTAGACAGGGGGACCGCGCAGCGGTGGATGAGGTGTCTCTTCTCACAGGAGGTACCGGTTGAAGAAAAAGCGCGTTTACATCTGCCATACCTTCTATCACGCCTACATCGCGGCGGTGAAGGAACTGAACTTCAAGGCACGCGGGGAAGCGACGCTTGTGTTGTCGACGATGTCGAATGACTTCGCGGGCTTGAAGGAACGCGCGGAAGCGACGGGACTGTTTCGGGACGTATATGACTTTGACGAGCAGAAGGAGACCGCCTCGAAGGAGGTCATGGCGCAGCATGTGAACCGCGGCAACCGCGTGGCAAACTTTTTTCAGCGCGTGCGCTACACGAAGCTTTTGGGTGCACTGCAGGAGGAATTCCTGCCGGTCGACTTAAGTGAATACGAAGATATTTACGTGTTTTGCGACTCGGACCCCATCGGGTATTACCTGAATTATAAAAAGCTGCCCTATCACGCGATCGAGGACGGGTTGAATTCCGGCAGGCTCGATGACATGGCGCGCAACTCCAACCGCGGCGCCTTCCCCGTTAAGCGCCTGATGGCGAAAACGGGACTGATCTTTATGCCGAACGGCTACAGCCGCTACTGCATTGATTACGAGGTCAATGACATCAGCGCGAACATTGCGCCTCCGGCGAACATTGTGGAGCGGCCCAGAAAGGAAATGTATGAGCGGCTTACAAAGGAAGACCATGCGCTGCTCGTTAAGATGTTTTTGGAAGACCCGGAAGGCTTGCGCAAGGAGCTGCAGGAAAAGACCGGCGGAAGACCGGTGGCGATGATTTTGACGGAGCCCCTGTGCGCGCCGGATGTCAGAGAGCGGATGTTTCAGGACATCATCGCGATATATGAAAACGACTACGCGATTTTGATCAAGCCCCACCCCAGAGACGTGCTCGATTATGCGGCGCTGTTTCCGGAGGTTGTCGTGATGAAGGGACGCTTCCCGATGGAGGTCATGAATGACATCGAGGACCTGCAGGTCGACAAACTGGTTTCCGTCATCACGCAGGTCGAGAACGTGGGCTTTGCAAAGGAGATTGTTTACCTCGGGCTCAACTTCATGGATAAGTACGAGGCACCTGAGGTGCACCGCAAAACGGAACTGTTGTGGAAATAAGAGGACTGTGTTTTGGGCAAGAAGAGAGAGACAAACTTTGAACTGCTGCGCGTGATTGCGATGTTAATGGTTGTAATCCTGCATTACTTGAATCACGCGGATACCGTGCTGCGTCTGGACGAGGACTTAAGTGCCGTCCGTGTGACGGGAAGTGTTTTGCAGGCGTTTTGCATCGTCGCGGTGAACGTCTGGGTGTTGATCAGCGGTTACTTCTTATCCGGCGCGGAATACCGCGTCAAGCGCATCCTCATCGTGATCGCGGAGGTGTTCTTCTATACCGTGGGCGTGACCGCGGTGATGCTTCTGACGTCTTCCGCGCACATTGCGGCGACGGATTCGATTTATAAGACGATTCAGTTTTTGCTGCCCTTTGAATCGGAACACTACTGGTTCGCAACCGCATACCTGTTGATGGTGCTGTTCTCGCCCATCTTAAACATGGGAATCCGTCACCTTGACCGGAAGCAGATGAAGGTGACGATCATCGGACTCCTTGTCTGGTTTTCCTTTATCCGCAGCTTCGTGCCGGTCGTTCTGGCAACGGACGACTACGGCTACGGCTTCGGGTGGTTCATGACGCTGTATCTGATTGCCGCCTACATCCGCATGTATGATGTCTCTGTCTTCTCGACGAAGGCAAAGAGCCTGGCGGTGTACTTGGGCAGCGCGGCGGTATTGTTCGTTGTGCGATTTGCGATTTATCTGATGCATTCCGGAAACGGGGGACTCAGGTATTACTTCACCGTGCCGGATCATTATAACTTCGTCTTCTGCCTGACAGGGGCACTGGGGCTGTTCCGGTTCTTCCGTTACGTGAAGGTGAAGGAAGGCGCGTTTGCGAAAATCGTGCGCCGGATTGCGCCCTATACCTTTGGCGTCTATCTGCTGCACGAGCATTTGGAGGTGCGCGACCGCTGGATCGGGTGGATGGAATCGCTTTTGGGGGATGTGCCCGGGGCGAGCGTGCCGGGATTTTTGCTGCATCTTTTGGGGTCAATTTTGATTGTGTTCCTCGCGGGACTCTTCATCGACTGGATCCGCAGCGTGATTTTCGCGTTTTTGGCGCGCATCCTGCACGGGACGAAGTTCGCGGCCTTTGTGCGCAACACAGACGCCGCACTCAGAACAAAGAAGGAGGGCGGACGGCGCTGGTATGACCAATGAGCTCGTGGAAAAAAACCGCAAGGTCATAACGTTTTTTGTGCTGCCGCTGTTGCTGTGCCTGTATGCCTTCACGGGGTTACGTGAGGGCGTGGATGTCGCGGATACGACCTTTTCTTTGGTGAACTACACCTATCCGGAGAAGCTCAACGCGATGTGGCGGTTTGCGTTCTATTTGCCGAATGTGATCGGGCAAAAGCTTGCGCACTTGCCCTTTGGCGATACGCTCTATGGCATGAATGTGTACGCGACGGTGTTCGTCGCCCTCACCGCGGTGGCGGCGT
>JAFSRL010000276.1 GCA_017446125.1 Lachnospiraceae bacterium | reverse complement strand
CATTCTGCAATCATACCTTCCCCTTGAGGGGAAGGTGTCAGCGAAGCTGACGGATGAGGTGTTATAAAATGAGTCACTGTACCCGTCCCCCTGACTCACTGCTTGCACACAAAGCAAAACATGGTAGAATAAGCCTATGAAACGAGCCACCACCATGCAGGAAATTGCAGAGCTTGCCGGGACGAGTGTCGCGACGGTGTCGCGCGTGATCAACCGCAACGGGCGCTACTCCAAGGAAACGGAGGCGCGCGTGCTGAAGGTGATTCGCGACAACCGCTATGTTCCGAACGAAAGCGCGAAGGGTCTGCGCACAACCAGAACCCAGACCATCGGCGTGGTGGTGCCCGACATCACGAACCCGCACTTTTCTTCGCTGGTCAACAAAATCGAGACCGGCATGTTCGAGCGCGGGTACTCCTGCATCATCTGCAACACCAACGAATCGGAACAGCTTGAAATCAAACACATCCAGTCGCTGCGTGCGCAGAATGTCAGCGGCATGGTGTTGATTTCGTGTCTGCGTTATCACGCGGAGTTCCGGAATCTTCCCACGGTCTATTTGGACCGCCCGGCAAAAGACACCGCAATCAACGAAGGCATCATGATTTGCTCGGACAACGACCAGGGCGGCTACCTCGCAACGAAGGAGCTGCTTGCGGCGGGCTGCAAAAAAATCCTTGTCGTGAAGGCGCACGGGGATGACATCAACCAGACCATCCGCTTCCAGGGCGCCATGCGCGCGCTCGAGGAGGAAAAGGTCCGTTTCTCGAAGGACATGCTTTTGGACCTCGATCATGTTTCCATCAAACAGGCGGAACAGGAAATGGACGCCTTCTTAAAAAAGAAAAAGATTCCCGACGGCATCATGACAACCACCGACACGATTGCCGTGGGCATTTATCTTTCCCTGCGAAAGGCGGGTCTGCGTGTTCCCAAGGACATCCGCCTGACCGGATTCGACGACTGCTATCTTGCGGAAAGCTGCGGTCCGGGTCTCACAAGCGTCCATCAGGACGTTTCCCAGATGGCTTCGATGGCAATCGATTTCATCATGCGTCGCTTAAAGGGCGACGCCGTTGAGGACGGGCGCTACTACCTGCCCGTGACACTGACCAGAAGAGAATCCACCGCTTACTAAGCATCATTCCACCCCGTTCTATCGTCATATTTCACAATTTGCGCAAACGATTACCCATAATATCGACGAAATTGTAAAAGCACTATTGACGCAACCGCTGATAAATGCTATAAAGACGTTAAGAGGATGAGTAAACGATTACTCAAATTACGCAAACAATAAAACAACGAAAAGGAGGAACAACATGAAAAAGCTTTTAGCAATGCTCGTAGTGGCAACCCTGGGCTGCGGCCTGCTGGCGGGCTGCGGCGGCAATACAACCGCTCCGGCAAACGAACCGGCACAGGAAACAACGGAAGAAGCAACTGAGGAAGCGGCAGAAGAGCCGGCGGCGGAAGAAGCTGCAGCAGAAGAACCCGCGGCGGAAGCGGGCGCAACCGACGTATACGCGGTTGTTTTGAAGACACAGTCCAGCCAGTTCTGGCAGGACATGAAGGCAGGCATCGAGGCGGAAGCAGAGCGCCTAGGCGTAACGGTTGACATCCAGTCCGGTAACACGGAAGACGACGTCGAAGGTCAGGTTCAGATTTTAGAGAACTTCATCTCCACCGGCAAGTATAAGGCAATCGGTGTTGCTCCGATTTCCGACGTGAACTTAAACAACGCGATTGCGGATGCAACGAGCAAGGGCATCGTCGTCGTGGACGTTGACGAGAAGATTGACGCGGACGCACTTGCGGCACTGGGCGGCGGACTTTACGGATATGTCGCAACCGACAATGTCAACGTCGGTAAGATGGGCGCAGAAGAGCTGCTGAAGCAGGTCGGCTCCAATGAAATCGAGGTCGCGATTGTGGAAGGTAAGGCAGGCGCATTGTCCGGTGAGCAGAGACGTGACGGTGCAAAGGAAGCCTTCGAAGCGGCGGGCGCAACGATTGTTGATTCCCTTCCGGCGGACTGGGATCGCACCAAGGCAATGGACGTTGCAACCAACATGATCAACGCACATCCTGACTTAAAGGCAATCTACTGCTGCAACGACACCATGGCAATGGGCGTGCAGGAAGCGGTTGCGGCTTCCGGCAAGGACATCAAGGTTTGCGGCACCGACGGTAACGCGGACGCGATCCAGTCTGTTGCGGACGGCAACCTTGCGGCAACCGTCGCACAGGATCCTGCGGCAATCGGAGCAAAGGCACTTCAGCTCATGGTGGAAGCGGTCAACGCGGGCGCAACCGTGGAGGCTGGCCAGAGCTTCGAGACCTACGGCATCGATGCGGTTTTGATCAACGCAGACAACGCAAACGATTTTCTGAATTAAAAACATCATAGAAACAACCGCCGCCCGCAAGGGTAAGGGTATGGGTTACGGTTACAAACAGCATGTGTCTTCCCGCAGGATTCCCTGCGGGGAGGCACGTCACACAAGAGAGGGATGGCAGTGGAACCGATTGTAAAAATGGAAAAAATCACAAAGCGTTTCCCCGGCGTAACGGCACTCGACGCAATCAACTTTGAAGTGCTCCCCGGCGAAGTGCATGTGTTATTGGGAGAAAACGGTGCCGGGAAATCCACGCTCATGAAGGTTCTAAGCGGGGTGTATCAGGCGGAAGAAGGCACCATCACCTTAAACGGAAAGCAATACGAAAAGCTGACGCCCAAGATCTCCGCGGAGGGCGGCATCAGCATCATCTATCAGGAACTGTCCGTCGTAAACTGGCTGGACATCCGGGAAAACATCTTTATGGGACGCCTCCCGATGAAGAAGGGCGCGATTCCCATGGTGGATTACGCGAAGTTAAACAGCGACACGGAAGAGCTCTTAAAACGGGTGAACCTGCAAAAGCACCAGCCCACCACCAGCGTCGGCGACTTAAGCATCAGCGAAAAGCAGATGGTGGAAATCGCGAAATCCATTTCATTCAATGCGAAAGTAATCATCATGGACGAGCCCACATCTTCCCTGACGGAGGAAGAGGTAAAGAAGCTCTTCGACATCATCCGGCAGTTGAAGGAAGAGGGCCGGGGCATCGTCTTTATTTCACATAAATTATCGGAAATCGAAGAAATCGGCGACAGAATCACGATCATGAAGGACGGCGGTTATGTGGGCACCTATCAGGTCAAGGACTTAACGCAGGACGACATGGTCCGAATGATGGTGGGACGCGAAATCAAGGGCACCTACCAGCATACGCCGGAGGACGGATTTGAAATCGGGGATGTGTTCTTCGAGGTGCAGAACCTGACACGAAAGGACAAGCGCGCACAGGACGTGAGCTTTAAACTGCGCAGGGGAGAAATCCTTGGCTTCTCCGGTCTTGTCGGCGCTGGAAGAAGCGAAACGATGGAGGCAATCTACGGCGCGGCGCCCAGGACATCCGGAAAGATTATTTTTGAAGGAAAAGAGATTGACGTAAAGAATCCCTACAGTGCGCTGCATCATGGCATCGGGCTTGTGACGGAGAACCGCCGCGAAACCGGATTCTTCCAGAACTTTTCAAACCGCCGCAACATCGCGATTGCGAACCAGTTAAAGAAGGCAAGAGGCGACGGCATCATCGGTCTCATCGACCGCAAGGCGGAAGTGGAAATGTCAAACGCGCAGCAAAAGGCGATGCAGATCAAGTGGACAACGCCGGAGCAGTTGACCATGAACTTAAGCGGCGGAAACCAGCAAAAGGTAATTCTGGGGAAGTGGCTCGCCGCGGGTGTAAAGCTTTTGATCTTTGACGAGCCCACCAAGGGCATCGACGTCGGAACCAAGAGCGAGATTTACCGGATCATGCGGACGCTTGCGGACGAGGGAATCGGCGTGATTGTTGTTTCGAGTGAAATGCCGGAGCTCTTAAGCGTCTGCGACCGCATCATCGTTATGGCGGACGGAAAAGTGACGGGAACATTTGACATCGCGGAAGCAACGGAAGAACATCTGGCAAAGGCCGCAACCGGTGACGCGGCAAGGGAGGTATGAGGTGAGTGCAAATATGGAAAACAAAAAGAAAATGACATTCGGGGATTTTTGGGACAAGTACTCAACAATCACCATCCTGGCGGTAATGATCATTGTCTTCGGCGCATTGCGTCCCACGACATTCCTGCAGGGAAGCAACCTGATTAAGATTGTGGAGCAGAGCTCCATCACGATTCTCTTGGGACTGGGTGAATTCTTCGCCATCCTCCTGGGCGGCATCGACTTAAGTGTCAGCTCGGTCATGGCGCTGTCGGGCGCCTTGTGCGCAAAGCTCATGGCGGAGGCAGGCATGCATCCGGTACTCGCAATCCTTTTGGGCATCATCCTCTTCGGCATTTTGATCGGTGTCGTAAACGGACTGCTCGTTACGGCAACCGGCTTACCGCCCTTCATCATCACGCTCGGCACGCAGGCAATCCTGCGCAGCATCGTCTACATCATCACGAGTGCGCGTGCGGTATCCGGTCTTCCGCCGGAATTCCAAAAGACGATCGGCGGCAAGGCATTCGGTGTGATTCCGGTGCCCATCCTGGTGGCGCTGGTAACGGCTTTGCTTTTGACCTACTTCACGACGAAGACACAGTGCGGCCGGAACCTGTATGCAATCGGCGGAAACTCGCAGGCGGCATGGTACGCCGGTATCACGGTAAAGAAGCACACCATCATCGCGTTCGCAATCTCCGGTCTTTGCGCGGCGCTTGCCGGCATGGTCAACGTGGCGCGTCTTGCGGCGGCGGAGCCGAATGCGGGAACGGGCTACGAGACATACGCGATTGAAGCGGTTATCATCGGCGGTGCGTCCTTCTTCGGCGGCGTCGGTATCATTCCGAAGGTCATCATCGGCGGTTTGATCATCGGCACCATCAACAACGGTTTGAACATGTGCGGCGTATCGAGCTACTACCAGCAGCTGGCGATGGGATGCCTGTTGATTGTCGCTGTGACATTGGATCGCTTCTTCGGCGCAAGCAGAAAGAAATCATAACGGTCATCATAAGGAGTGAACATGAAACCAATTATCACGGCAAGTTTAATGTGCATGGACTTTCTCGACATCAGGCATCAGATCGATGTCATCGACGAGGAGCTGGACGGGTACCATGCGGATATCATGGACGGGCACTTCTGCAAGAACATGGCGTTGAGCCCGGACATCATCAAGGCGATTTGCTCCCACGCAAAAAAGCCGGTTGACGTTCACATGATGACAACGAATCCCTCCGACTGGATCGACCCGCTTGCGGACGCCGGTGTCTCCATAATCAGCCCGCACGCGGAAACCATCAACACGGACGCGTACAGGATTCTGAATAAGATTAAGGACCGCGGGTGCAAAACGGGAATCACCTTAAATCCGGCAACACCGTTGTCGTTCTGCAAGCACTATCTCGGACGGATTGATGTGTTGACGATCATGACGGTGGACGTGGGGTTTGCGGGACAGCCCTTTGTAACGGAAATGCTCGACAAAATCCGCGAGGCAATTAAGCTGCGCGAGGAGAATGGCTGGCACTATGATATCATGGTGGATGGACAGTGCAACGACAGGACCTACAAGCAGTTATATGATGCCGGCGTGGAGCGCTATATCATCGGCGCTTCCGGATTGTTCCAACTGGATCCCGATATCCGAACGGCATGCCAAAAGGCGAAAACACTGTTTGAGGAGAAAACTGGCGTAGCGGTCAGGTAAGTACAGAGGGGGACAATTACATGAAGGACAATCACTGTGTGATCGGAATCGATATCGGCGGGACCAATATCCGGATCGGACACACACAATCGCAGGACAGTCTCACACACTTCGAACAGACAAGGACGAATGAGCTGTTTCAGAACGGAAAGGATCCGGCGAAGGCGCTGGCTGCGCACATTCGCACATACATGGAGCGCAACCTGACAGACACTGAGGTCAGCGCCGTGTCGATCGGGTTTCCGTCCACAATCAACCGGGCAAGAACGGTGCTTTACCAGACGCCCAACATCGACAGCATTCCGGACAATTATCCGGTCGTGGAGCTGCTTTCCGAAGAACTGCAGTTGCCGGTTTACATCAATCGCGATGTCAACATGCTGCTGTTACAGGACTTAAAAGACTTGGGGGTAGAGGACGCGGACTCTGTCTGCGCGGTCTACTTCGGAACCGGCGTCGGAAATGCTGTGATGCTGAACGGCCGGATTTTGATCGGTCACAACGGCACCGCTTCGGAGATGGGACACATGCCTGTCATCGGAAACACAAGGCGCTGTGTCTGCGGAAACGAAAGCTGCTTAGAAACAATTCTTTGCGGCATTGCCTTAGAGGACATCCGTAAGACCCATTTTCCGGACACTGAAATCGGAGAGATTTTCGCAAAGAAGAAGGACACACCGGAATTGCAGGAGTTTGTGCGCGGCATGGCGCAGATCATCGCCATCGAGGAGAATCTCTTTGATCCGGAATGCGTTATTTTGGGCGGCGGGTTGCTGTACTGCGAAGGCTTCCCGAAGGAAACCCTGGAATCTTTGGCGCATGCCTACACCAGAAAACCTTATCCGGAAAAGACAATGGAGATTCGTTACTCAAAGCCCACACAGGAAAACGGCGTGAAGGGCGCCTGCATTTACGCAAAAAAGCGCATGGAAGATGCGCAGTATTTGTAAACAAATGAGGAGGAAAAACACATGGTAACAGTGGCGTACATCGGATTCGGCGTCAGCATCAGGGAGTATCACATCCCTTACGTGGAAGGCAGGGATGACATCAAGGCAAAGTACATCTTCCGGAGAAAGGAAGACATTGCGCAGTATGCGGATTACGAACCGTTTTATCCGGAGATTACGTTTACGGATGACGAGGAGGTCATCTTTGCGGACGACGAGGTCAACTTAATCGTAATCGGTGCGCCGGACCGCTTCCATGTTCCGTACGCGAAAAAGGCATTGAATGCCGGCAAGCATGTGCTTGTGGAAAAGCCGTTTTCCGAAACCGCCGAAGAGGCAAGAGAGGTCTTTGCGCTTGCAAAGGAAAAGGGACTGATCTGCATGCCCAACCAGAACCGCAGGTATGACGCGGACTTCCTCGCACTCGAGGAAGTGATCAACAGCGGAAAGATCGGTCAAATCGTACGACTGGATTCCCACTTCGATTACTTTAAGACAAACGGATGGTACGACCATCTCGGAACGCTTTATAACTTAGGCGTGCACACAACGGACCAGATTATTTCCCTCTTCGGCAAGCCCGATGATGTGCGCATGGACGTGCGCAGCATTCATCATCCCGGCGTCGGAGACGATTACTTCGATCTCGAATTCTTTTACGGAAACAGCAAGGCAATCGTTTCGACCAGCATGTGCGCGATGATTGAGTACCCGCGCTTCCTGCTGCACGGAACAAATGGAAGCTTCTCCCTGCCGCCGGTCTTACACAACTCCGGCGCGAAGAAGGTGGTGGGACGCCACAAGGTGTCAAAAGAGATGGCGCCCGAGGACCGCTGGGGAACGCTCATCTATTTGAATGACGCGGGGGAGCGCGTCGAGGAAAAGGTGCCGGTCGGATGCGCGCATTACGAGGCGGTGTATGACAACCTGGTGGATGCCATCGAGCACGGCGCGCGCAAGGTCATCAAGGACGAGGAAGTCATCACCGTACTGGAAGTGTTGGAAAAGGCAACGGAGGTCGCGAAGTCATGGAACAGGTAAGATTGGGAACCGTCGGGAGCGGTGTGATTGTTCACTCGGTGCTCGACAATGTCATGAAGACGGACGGCATCGTTTTGGAAGCGGTCTTCTCCCGCAGCGCGGAAAAGGGAGAGGCGCTCGCAAAGCAGTATAGCGCGACGAAGGTGTACGATACGTTCGAAGCGCTGTTGGCGGATGACGCGGTCAACACCGTTTACATCGCGACACCAAACCTTTTGCATTATGAGCAGACAAAAAAAGCGCTGCAGGCAGGAAAGCATGTCATCTGCGAAAAGCCCTTTGTGACAAGAGTTAATCAGGCGGAAGAGCTGTTTGCCATTGCGGAGGAAAAGAACCTGATGCTTGTCGAGGCGGCGCCCACAAGCTTTTTGCCCAATTATCAGATTTTAAAGGAACTGCTTCCGAAGATTGGTCGCATCCGTCTCGTGATGGGAAATTACAGCCAGTACTCCTCGCGTTATGACGAGTTGAAGGAAGGCAAGCTGCCCAACATTTTCAACGCGGAATTTGCGGGCGGTTGCCTGATGGATATTAATTTCTATAACGTGTATCTTTGCATCGCGCTCTTCGGCGTGCCCGCCTTTGCGAAGTACAGCCCCAATCTGTATGAGGGTTCGGGCGTGGACACCTCGGGGATTGTGTCGCTTTCGTATGACGACATGCAGGTGACGCTTTGTGGCGCGAAGGATACCTTCGGTGTGAACTTCTTCCAGATTGAGGGGGAGAAGGGTTACATCTACGTCGAGAACGGACCGAACGGGTTACAGCAGATTCGTTTTGTCACGAAAGAGGGATCGGAAACCTTCAACGAACAGGACAACGATGACCGCTGGTTTTACGAGGTGCAGAATTTAACGCCCGTGCTGTTGCAGGAAGACATGCAGGCGGTGAAGGAACGCGCGAAGATCACAACGGAGTGCGTGCGCGTAATCGAATCGATGCGCCGCGACGCGGGGATTACATTTCCGGGCGATTGAGTGAGTCAGGGGGACGGGTACAGTGACTCATACCTTCCCCTTGAGGGGAAGGTGTCAGCGAAGCTGACGGATGAGGTGTATGAGTCACCGTACCCGTCCCCCTGACTCACTACAACCCCATCGACGCATAGTACAACGCTTCAAACCCCTCCTGCTGCGCAAGCACAACCTCAATCGCATCCTGCGTGAGCGCATCGAGTGCAGCCATGGTCTTGAACAGCGCGTCCGGCGTTTCCTTCTCCGAAAGAGAGAGCGCATGCAACAGATGGATACAGCCCTGCAGCGAGGTATTGCCCGCCGCAACACATTTGTCGATCAGCGCGTCCGGAATCATTTGAAGCGCGCGGATCGCCTGAAAGTCCATGTGCTGACCGTAGCCGCCGGCGACATACACCGCATCAATCTCCTCCGGCTTCATGGCGGCACTGGTTAAGAGGGTTTCGATTCCTGCGCGAATCGCCGCCTTCGCCATCTGCACCGCGCGGACATCGTCCTGCGTGAAGGCGATACGGGAATCTGTTCCGGAGTCTTCCGCACGCACCAGCGAAAATCCAAGCTTAAAATACGGCTCCTTCATCAGACCCGTTTCGTCGAGGATGCCCGTTTTTCGCAGCTCCGAAACGGTCTCCAGAACGCCGGTGCCGCAAAGCCCGAGGGGCGCACCGTCCCCGATGACGTCAATAGAACACGCATCACCAATCCTCACATGCGCAATCGCGCCATTGACCCCGCCCATGCCGCAGGAAATCCCGCCGCCCTCAAAGACGGGTCCCGCCGCCGTTGAGCACACACGGATTCTGCGCGCGGAGAGCTTCGATTACTCAACGAGCGCCATCTCACCGTTGGTGCCCAGGTCGAGGAGAAGAAACCGTGAGTCATGGGGTGAGTCATGGGGACGGGTACAGTGACTCATACCTTCCCCTTGAGGGGAAGGTGTCAGCGAAGCTGACGGATGAGGTGTATGAGTCAGTGTACCCGTCCCCACTG
>JAFSRL010000275.1 GCA_017446125.1 Lachnospiraceae bacterium | reverse complement strand
CTCATTTTTACTCAAGAGTATCGGCTGCTCACTACGTTGTGAAAAATGAGTCACTGTACCCGTCCCCCTGACTCATTTCATCGCCGCGCGCTTGCGCTTCGTCGAATCGAGAATCTTCTTGCGGATCCGCAGCGATTCGGGCGTGACCTCAAGGAGCTCGTCCGTGTCGATAAACTCGATTGCCTGCTCTAAGCTCATCACCTTGGGCGGCGTTAGGCGCAGCGCCTCATCCGCCGAGGACGAGCGCGTATTCGTCAGGTGCTTCGTCTTGCACACATTCAACTCAATGTCCTCTCCCTTGCCGCTGGTTCCGATTACCATGCCGGAATAGACCTTCTCGCCGGGACCGATAAACAGTGTCCCGCGGTCCTGTGCATTGAAGAGCCCGTACGCCACCGCCTCGCCGGTTTCAAAGGCGATGAGACTTCCCTGATGACGGTACTCAATGTCCCCCTTGTACGGCGCGTAGCCGTCGAAGATTGTGTTCATGATGCCGTTGCCCTTGGTGTCCGTCATGAAATCCCCGCGGTAGCCGATGAGCCCCCGCGCGGGAATCAAAAACTCCAGCCGCGTGTAGCCGTTCGTTCCGGCGGCGCTTCCCATATTCAAAAGCTCACCCTTGCGCTCGGACAGCTTGCTGATGACCGCACCGGAAAACTCCTCCGGCACATCGATGTAGCACCGCTCCATGGGCTCAAGCTTTTTCCCGTTCTCGTCCTCTTTGTAAATGACCTCCGCCTTGCTGACCGCGAATTCATAGCCCTCGCGGCGCATGTTCTCAATCAACACGGACAAATGCAGCTCACCGCGGCCACTCACCTTGAAGGTCTCCGTCGTATCCGTATCCTCCACGCGCAGCGAAACATCCGTATTGAGCTCCTTATAAAGCCTGTCGCGCAGGTGCCGGCTCGTGACATACTTGCCCTCTTGCCCCGCGAACGGCGAATCGTTCACGATGAAATCCATCGCGATTGTGGGCTCCGAAATCTTCTGGAAGGGAATCGCCTTCAACGCGTCCGGTGCGCAAAGCGTATCCCCGATCTTCAAATCGGAAATACCGGAGATGGCGACAATCGACCCGATCCCCGCTTCCTTCACGTCGACCTTCGACAACCCGTCGAACTCGTACAGCTTGGAAACCTTGGTCTTGATCTTGCGCTCCGGTTCATGGTGGTTCACAATCACAACCTCCTCGTTGACCGTCACCACGCCGTTCTCCACCTTGCCCACGCCGATTCGTCCCACGTACTCATTGTAATCAATCGTCGAAATCAAAATCTGCGTTCCGGCCTTCGGATTGCCCACCGGCGCCGGAATGTAATTGATGATCGTATCAAGCAGCGGCTTCATGTCAACGCCTTCTTCCTCAATCTCCAGGGAAGAGGTCCCGGCCTTCGCCGAAGCGAATACGAAGGGACAGTCAAGCTGCTTGTCATCGGCACCCAGGTCCATCAAAAGCTCTAAGACTTCGTCGATGACCTCCTTCGGACGCGCCTCCGGACGGTCAATCTTATTAATGCACACAATGACCGGATGGCGCAGCTCCATCGCCTTACGCAGAACAAACTTTGTCTGGGGCATAGGGCCTTCAAAGGCGTCGACGACTAAGATGACGCCGTTCACCATCTTTAAGACGCGCTCCACCTCACCGCCGAAGTCCGCGTGACCGGGCGTGTCGATGATGTTGATCTTAATGTCCTTATATGTGATTGCGGTGTTCTTTGACAGAATCGTAATGCCGCGCTCCCGCTCGATGGCGTTCGAGTCCATGACGCGTTCCGCGACCTCCTGGTTTTCCCGAAAGATTCCGCTTTGCTTTAACAGTCCGTCCACAAGGGTGGTTTTCCCGTGGTCAACGTGCGCGATGATTGCGACGTTGCGGACATCGTTGCGTGTAGTTTTCATACTCGTTCCCTTTCTTGACTATGCTCGCCACGCGTATAAGCCTTGCTTCGCAAGCCTTATCCCGCGGCATTCGCCGCATGAAAAAAGAGCTATCTTTGCAATCTCGCAAGCAAGCTTGCATCTCGCAAAGCTACCTCTTTTTCGCGTGGCTCATTGCTACACGAGAGCTGATGACGGGAATCGGACCCGTGACCTCCGCACTACCAATGCGACGCTCTACCGACTGAGCTACATCAGCATGACGGCCGTCATCCTGTGACAGCCACGAATGCTATTGTATCAAAGAGCCCTTTGTTTGTCAAACAACGAAGGGCTCTTTTGAAACCTTCAACCGTTCCTACTGGATCGGATCCACGATATCCACATCCGTGTCGGATTGCCCTGTCCCCTGACCGGCTGCTGCTTCCGCCTGCGCCTGTGCCGCCGCGGCCGCTGCCGCAGCCTGCGCGGCCTGTGCTGCCGCCTCCGCGTCGTTTCCGTCCACATAGTCGACGCCTTGCTCCTGCGCCTGTGCCTGCGCCGCGGCGATTGCCGCGTTGGTGCGCTCCACCAGTTCCAGTCGCTGCTGCTCAATCACCTCAGCGGCATTCGGCTGGGCGAAGAAGACCTCATCGTGCGGGCAACGGCTGAGCGTCCCGCCGTTCTCCGGCGAAATCGTCGCGACACCGTCAATCTTGAACGGACAGGTTTCGCATGCCGGCTGTCCCGTATACGCGCACACACTGCCCTTGAAATGCACCGCACAGCTCTCCGTCGGGACGGAGCCTTCCGCAAAATATTCCACCTTTAAGGTCGCGCCGCACAGTCCCTGAATGGGAATCATGCCGGACTGCGCACAGACCGTCGCGGTCACGATGCCCTGCGGCACATCAAAGTTCGCCGCCGGCAGGTCCGCGTGAATCTTACTCATTGTGGCGCGCCACAAGCTCTTTGCCAGGTTGCGCTCCGCGCTTGTTCCGAGCTTCGTCGCATTCGACGGCTTATTCGTCGCGTTGTCGTACCCCGCCCAGGTGGTCGCCGTATAGTACTTCGTATAGCCGGAAAACCACACGTCGTTGTTGTCCGAGGTCGTTCCGGTCTTACCCGCGATTGCCGTTCCGCCAAAGTTCACCGCCGTACCGGTACCGCTTGTGACAACATCCGTCATTGCGCTGGTCAAGAGAAACGCGGTCGTCTCCTTCAACACCTGTCTTGCCTGCGGCTGCGTATTGTCGATGATCACGTTGCCGTCATGGTCGACAATCTTCGTATAGAGCTTGGGTTTGATATAGGTGCCGTGATTCGCAATCGCCGCATAGGCAGCGTTCAACTCGATGTTCTTGACGCCGTACGTCAAGCCGCCCAACGCGGTGGACTGCGTGATATCCGAGTAGACCTTTCCGCCAATCTCCTCGCCGTCAATGACGGTCGTAAATCCGAAGTTCTTCAAATAATCATAGCCCAACTGCGGCGTGATTTCCGTTAAGAGCTTGACCGTAACAACGTTCATGGAATCCCGGATGCCGTCTCGGATGGAGCTTAACCCGCGGTACTCCTGGCCCCACCAGTTACGGACCGGGCGTCCGTCATCGTAATTAAAGGGCGCATCCTCGATCACGCTCGCAAGCGTCTTGCCTGCGGCGTCAAGCGCCGGCGCGTAGGTCGAAACAATCTTGAATGTGGACCCGGGCTGACGCACCGCGTCCGTCGCGCGGTTGAAGGTGCGGTTTGCTTCTTTGGCCCCGCGCCCGCCTTCCATCGCGACAACATAACCGGTCGACTGGTCCTCGATGACTAAGGACACCTGCGGCTGCGGCACAAAGGTCACCTTCTCCGCCTGGATGGTGTCGCCCTCCTCCATGACCGCGGCCTTATACGCCTCCACATCCGCAAGACCGTTTTCCTGCGAGGTGTAGGTCACCTTGAAGCCGGAGCGCTGCTGCTCAAAATGCGCGATGAGCATCTGGGTGGAGTGGTTTGTGGTGCTGCCGTCCGCATGCTCCACGGTCAGGGCGTACTCCATTTCCCACTTCGTGTCCGCAGGGAAGTTCTCCGGATTCTGGAAGACCTCGTCGCAAATCGCCTGAATCGCGGGGTCCTGCGTGGAATAAATCTTCAAGCCGCCGCTGTAGAGCAGTGTATACGCCTGCGTTTCGTTGTAACCGGCAGCCATCAGATCCTGCAGGACTTCCTTTGTCAGAGCATCCACAAAGTAGGAGTTAATCGACTGCTCGCCCACATCGACATTCGTTTCCTGGATGCGGGAATAGGGATCGTCCGCCATCGCCTCGTCATAGGCCTCATCCGTAATGTAGCCCTGCGCCTTCATGTCACGCAGCACCTTCTCGCGGCGCTCCATGTTGTTCTCCGGATGTGAGATCGGGTTCCACCAGCTGGGGTTCTGCGTAATGCAGGCGATGACCGCGCACTCGGAAAGCGTGAGGTTCGATACCGACTTGTTAAAGTAGCGTAAGGATGCCGCCTGAACCCCTAAGGTATTCTGCCCTAAGTTCACGGTATTCATGTAATTGAGCAGGATGTCTTCCTTGCTCATCGTCTTCTCTAACTGTACGGCAAGGTACTGTTCCTGCACCTTACGCTTGACCTTGTCGATAAAGGCATCCTCCTGTGTCCAATTCGTGAAAACATTGTTTTTCAAAAGCTGCTGTGTAATCGTGGAGGCGCCCTCGGAGAACTTTCCGCTCGAGATGCCCACGTATGCCGCACGCATGATGCCCTGGATGTCGATGCCGTTGTGCTCATAGAAGCGCTGGTCCTCAATCGCGACAAACGCATGTTTTAAATCGTCCGGAATCATATCCATGGAGACCGGAATCCGGTTGGAATCCGTGGAGACGAGCTTCGCGGTCTGGTTGCCCTCCGCGTCATAAACAAAGGTGGAGAAGCCTCTGGGGGTCACGTCGATATTACTGATGTCCGGG
>JAFSRL010000274.1 GCA_017446125.1 Lachnospiraceae bacterium | reverse complement strand
GAATTCGAATAAAAACCCCATCGTCAACAGCGTGCAGCGCGACTACATGGCGGGCGAGGTAAGTAAGGACTTAACGCGTCGTTTTCTGCTCTCGCCGGAAATCGTGAAGGCGCACGAAGAGGGCATCATCCACTTCCATGATGCGGACTATTTTGCGCAGCACATGCACAACTGCGACCTCGTCAACCTTGAGGACATGCTGCAGAACGGCACGGTCATCTCCGACACCATGATCGAGCGCCCCAGGAGCTTTTCGACCGCATGCAACATCGCGACCCAGGCGATTGCGCAGATCGCGTCGAACCAGTATGGCGGACAGTCCATCACGCTCTCACACTTAGTGCCTTTTGTTGAAGTTTCCAGACAGAAGTTCCGCAGGGAGGTCCGCACGGAGTTTGCGGCGGCGGACATCGAGGTGAGCGAGGAGCAGATTAACCGCGTCGCGGAGCTGCGCGTCAAGGAAGAAATCAAGCGCGGTGTGCAGGTCATCCAGTACCAGGTCATCACCCTGATGACGACAAACGGCCAGGCGCCCTTCATCACGGTCTTCATGTACCTCGACGAGGTGGAGGACGGTCCCATGCGTGAGGACCTCGCCCTCGTCATCGAGGAGATGTTAAAGCAGCGCATCCAGGGCGTGAAAAACGAAAAGGGTGTCTATATCACACCGGCCTTCCCCAAGCTCATCTATGTGCTGGATGAGGACAACATGGAGGAGGATTCGAAGTACTATTATCTGACCAAGCTCGCCGCGAAGTGCACGGCGAAGCGCATGGTGCCGGATTATATCTCCGCGAAAAAGATGAAGGAATACAAGCAGGGCGATGTCTATCCGGCAATGGGCTGCCGTTCCTTCCTGACCCCCGACACCGAGGGTATGGGCGAAAAGGGCGAGCACAAATATTACGGCCGCTTCAATCAGGGCGTCGTGACCCTGAACTTAGTTGACGTTGCCTGTTCCTCCGGCGGCGATGAAAAGAAATTCTGGGAGCTGATGGAGGAGCGTTGCGAGCTTTGCCACGAGGCGCTTTTGGCGCGGCACAACCGCCTGAAGGGAACGCCGTCCGATGTGGCACCGATTCTTTGGCAGAACGGCGCGCTGGCGCGCTTAAAGAAGGGCGAGACGATCGACCGGCTGTTATATGATAACTACTCTACGATTTCCTTGGGCTACGCCGGATTGAACGAGTGCACGCGCTACATGAAGGGCGTGTCGCATACGGACGAGGCCGGCAAGGAGTTTGCGCTCTCCGTCATGCGCTTCATGAACGACAAGTGCGCGAAGTGGAGAAAGGAGAGCCGCATCTCGTTCAGCCTCTACGGGACGCCCTTAGAATCGACGACCTATAAGTTCGCAAAGTGCCTGCAGAGACGCTTCGGACAGATTCCCGGCGTCACGGACAAAAACTACATCACGAACTCCTATCACGTGCATGTCACGGAGGAGATCGATGCCTTCACGAAGTTAAAGTTCGAGTCGGAGTTCCAGGAGCTCTCCCCCGGCGGCGCGATCAGCTACGTCGAGGTGCCCAACATGATGAACAACATCGACGCGGTCCTCGCAATCATGCGCTACATCTACGACAACATCATGTACGCGGAGCTTAACACGAAGTCGGACTACTGCCAGTGCTGCGGCTTCGACGGCGAGATCCAGATTTCTGAGATCGAAGGCAACAAGCTCGTCTGGGAATGCCCCAACTGCGGCAACCGCGACGAGAGCAAGATGAACGTCGCCCGCCGCACCTGCGGCTACATCGGCACCCAGTTCTGGAACCAGGGCCGCACGCAGGAGATTAGAGACAGGGTGTTGCATCTGTAAAAGAAAAACTTACGTCCTTACGAGACCGAATACCGGGGTATTCGGTCTCTGTTATTTTAAAGCGATATCCGGTTCTAATTCAGCGCTTGTCATGATATAATAAGCATATAGATTGTTTCTTGGGAGTGGATGTATGAGCACAGGCATTACCGGTATCATGGTATACAAAAAGCCCAGAAGAGTCAGCTTCGGAGAATGGGTTATATCCCACCCGGAGTGTGACTCCATCTGCGAGCGCAGGGACACAACGCCCAACGTATACATCCATGCTTACGCAAAAAACAAATCACACAACGCGACATTGAAAGCCTATCGGGACAGATACTTACCCGGAAAATCGATTCTAAGGGGGATACCTGCCGATGGCATCAATAGCATCGTTTGAGATTCCTGTTAACGGCTCTAAGTTTATAGTCGATGTAAATAATCTTTTTGGCAACGGAGACATCATACCGTTTTGTTTTGATACGGGGGCCAATGTATCTGTAATCGGGTTAAATACGGTCTGCGGAGATGATCCGGAACAACAGAACAAGCTGAAAAGCATTATTTTGAAACAGATTCAGAGGGAAAAAATTCAGCCGTATGAGGCCAAGTCTGTCGCATTGGAGAGCATGCTGTTATACCCATGCAGTAGCCGGGATGTCTCAGTCGCCGGAATCCGAGGCGGTAATTTTTATTTTCACATTTATCTTGGGAATGTGGGAATCGCATTGTTGGGCTTTGATTATATCAACCGGTGCCGATTCACGCATGAAATCGGGAAGAGCATTTATGATACGGCAATCGAGGACATGAAATACTCGCTTTATCAAGGAAAGGTTCTGGATTTCAACGAGGTAATAAGACAGTTTACGGAAACGTAACTCGCAGGAGCACTCGGTAGAAATCCTCCTCACGTCGGATTTCATCCCGCAACCAATCATCATTTATCCGGCAGGAAACGCACAATATCCTGTATATCACAGCCGATGATCCGGCACAAATCATTGATCGTATTTAATGTAACACTTTTATTCTTACGCAGGGAATCGAGTGTTCCGGTGCTCACATGATGCTTGTGTATTAGTTCATATTGCGAGATGCCTCGTTTCTTCAAGGTTTCCCACAACGGATCAAACGTGATCATAAACCTACCCTCCATAACAAATCATAAAAATGGAGACGTATCTTGAATATTGCCGAATATTCGGCTATACTGTCAGTGTTGTAGTGGGGAAATACGGGGAAGTTTTT
>JAFSRL010000273.1 GCA_017446125.1 Lachnospiraceae bacterium | reverse complement strand
GTCACCTTGGGAAACAGGTGACAAACAGAACCGTCCCCAGTTGTCACCTTGTGCCAGTGTATCAATTCCCCTGACTCACTACCTCGACGATTGGATTGCTGATGGCGCGCCCGTCGTGTACACGGACGACGCCTTGACGGGTTACGTCTTAGTGCGGCTGTATGAGTGCACGAAGGATGAGAAGTATCTGAACGCCGCGGGAACTGTTTACGCGTATCTTGTAAAGGCGCAAAAGGATGCGGCGGGCAGCATCATTTATCATCCGGAAATCGGAAATCAACTGATTTACGCGGACGGCGCCGGCATGACGGCACTGTTTTTGTGCGCATACGGATCTGTTGCGGGTAAGGAAGATGCCACGGCGCTCGGGAAAACACAGCTTGAGAATTTCTTCTGGTACGGCATGGATGAAGCGACGAAGCTGCCGTATCACGCGTATGATTATGCCACCCGCGAGAAGAAGGGCGACATCGGCTGGGGCCGCGCCGTGGGCTGGCTTTTGATGGGCTGCGCGGAAGCGACGCGGCGTGGGGTGTGGGGTGAGTCAGAGGGGACGGGTACACTGACTCATTTTTCAGAAGGCAGTGAGCAGCCGACACCGACCGATGAAAAACGAGTCAGTGTACCCGTCCCCCTGACTCACCTCCGCGCGGACGGTTCGTTCCCGTGGCTTTTTACGAAACGAGTCAGTGCACCCGTCTCCCCGACGCATTCGGACGATATGGTGCATGGTGACACCTCCGCGACTGCTATGATTGCGTGGGCGATTCACCGCGCGGGCTGGAACGTTGAAGGCGTCGCAACCGCCCCGACCGCCACAACAGACAAAGGTGCCACAACAGACAAAGGTGCCACAACAGACAAAGGTGCCACAACAGACACAACCGCAGACTTCCACAGCCGCGTAAAGCGCTACCTGTGTGCAAACATCGACAACGGACAAGTTGGCGGCGCGCTCGCGGAGTGCATCGACTTTTCACAATACCGCATGGACTTCGGACACTACCCCTGGGGACAGGGCGCGGTGCTCGCCTACCTTGCGGCAGTTTCAAAGGAGGAGACATGATCATCATCCGCATCGCCGGCGGACTGGGCAATCAGATGCAGCAATACGCGATGTACCGCAGGCTGCTGAACCTAAAGCGTGAGGTCAAGCTGGACTTGTCCTGGTTTTCGCCAAAGAGCCAGGCAAAGGTCCTTGCGAGACGAAGCCCGGAGTTTTCCTGGTTTGTGGATCTTCCCTACGAGGTGTGCACGGAGAAGGAGCGCGACCGGTTCTTAAACCGTTCCTCCTTCACCAAGGCGCTCAACAGACTCGCGCCCTCCACAAGTAAAATCTGGAATGAGAGCGAACAGTACCATCCGGAGCTCTTTGCGCTGACGGACGCATACCTGCAGGGCAACTTCTTAAACAACAAATACTTTGAGAAGATGTGGCCGGAGCTTCGCACCCTCTTCCGGTTTCCGATGCACACAATCGAGCGCTATCACCTGCGCAACGTCAACATGATGAATGAGATGCTGGAGCGCCAGAGCATCAGCGTGCACATCCGCAGGGGGGATTACCTCGACAAAGAAAACGCCGCCATCTTTGGCGGGATTACGACGGACGCATATTATGAACATGCCATGGCGTACATGAAGGCAAAGAACCCGAAGGCGCACTTCTACATCTTCACAAACGACACGCCCTACGCCCTGGAGCACTACGCGGATGAAGACACCTACACGATCATCGACTGGAACACGGACAAAAACGCAATGCTCGACATCCAGCTCATGAGCTGCTGCAAGGGCAATATCTGCGCGAACTCCACGTTCTCGTTCTGGGGCGCAAGATTAAACGCGCGTACAGACAAAGAGGTCATACGTCCGTATCGCATGCGCAACAACCAGACGTATGACCCCGACACCATGCATGATTACTGGAAGGGATGGATCTTAATGGATGAGCACGGGAAGGTGATCTGACACCTTCTCAGGGCCAAAGCACATATTTCCCGTTCAGATACAATCCGAAGACACCGTCCGCAATCGCGGCTGCCTTGTCCGCCTCCGAAATCGAGATGGTCACTTCCTTATCGTATCCGACCGTTCGCACCGCCGGGAAGCAATAACCGTTCAGCGCGACAGACTCATACACCTGCAGCTTGCATAACTGGTTTTCCTTGCTCACGATTGCAAAGGCCGCGCGGGGTGTTCCCTTCGCGTCGGAAAGCAGGCCCACATTGTTGTCGAACGCGGTCGTTAAGCTGCCCGTCGTGCCGTTGGAAAACGCGACGGCCGCCGTATCGGAAGCGGCAAGCGCAGTCCTGGTGTCCGGCTTTGCGGGATTGGGCTGCACCACATCCACGATGATGCCCTGATGGATGTCCGCCTCATCCGGCGCGCCCCAGACATAGAACCAGAACATGACGCGCGACGCGGTTTCATCGGCACCGACATGGAAGGTGATGTCCTGCGAGCCGGACTTTCCGCTGATGGCGACGTAGGTTTTCTTGCTGGTGTTGCCTGTCTGGAACACACGGTACGGATTGATGGAAGTGAAACGCTGCGTGAACGAGCCGCCGGGTTCGATCTGCATCTGCAGCTTTTCAAAATCGAACCAGTCGCCCACAGTGCTTTCGGCGTACGCCGAAAACGTTGTTGCCGGAACCAAAGTCGCGAAAACGATGAGCGTTGCCAACAGTCTCTTGACGAATGATTTCTTCATGGTAAAACCCTCCTGTTATCCTGTGTGGGATGGATTGGTCAGCTAAAGTTTATTATACCATGATATAATGGTTGTTGTAAAAACAGAAAGGGGTGTTTCATGCATTACAACATCGTGGTTTTCGGCGTTAAGGACGCGTCGGAGAACGTCATTAAGTACATTCACAACGACCTCATGAAGGTGGACCTTGTCGTGACCATCGCGCCGGACGTGACGAAAAAAAATCAGGTCGCGGGCTATAAGGGGCTGTCCTCGTTGAAGGACGACCCGGGCATCGAGGTCTATGAGGCGAAGCGCTATCCTTTGGATGACGCGGACACACAGGCGTTCTTTCGGGACAACAGCTTTGATCTGGGCATCGTCATGGGCTGGCAGCGTTTGATTCCGGCACAGGTTTTGGAGCGCTTTTCAAAGGGCGTCTTCGGGTTTCACGGCAACGCCGGCTACCTGCCCTTCGGGCGGGGAAGAAGTCCCCTGAACTGGTCCATCCTTTTGGGCGACTCGCGATTCAACTTAAACCTGTTCCGTTACGACGAGCAGGCGGACTCGCCGAACGTGTTTGAAACCACGATGTTTTCCATCACGCCGCACGACGACATCCGCACGGCATCCTATAAGAACTTAATCGCATCCAAGCGCATGATTAAGGATTTGATTGAAGCGTACAAAACAGGCGGCGACATCCCGATCCGCACGGAAAGTAAGGACTTCGATTCCTGGTACGACAAGCGCACACCTAAGGACGGAAAAATAGACTTCACAAAACGCACCAGGGAGATTTATAATCTGATACGTGCCGTTGCGTCTCCGTTCCCGGGCGCCTTCTGCTTCGCGGACGAAACGCGCGTCACAATCTGGCAGGCACAGCCCTTTGATGAGATGCTGGATTTCAGGGAATATGCGCCGGGCGAGATTATCGACATCATGGATGAGCGGCTCATCGTGCGCACGGTGGACGCGTCGCTTTTGATTACGAAATACGAAAGCGAAGTGCCCCTGAAAAAAGGAATGGTGTTAACGTAAGAACAATGGAACAAAGGTCATTAAAAAGAATCGCCTTTCACCTGAACTGCTTAGAGCAGGGCGGGGCCGAACGCGTTGTGAGCAACCTCGCGAACCGCTTCGTACAGGAAGGCATCGAGGTTTATATCGCGACGGAGTGGGAAGGCGAGGACGAGTTTCAAATCGACGAGCGCATTCACCGCGTGCATGTGGGCCTGCGTCCGGAGGATGAGAACAGGAATCATCTTTCGAAAATCTTAAGGCGCACGCGCTACTTAAAGGAATTTCTTTTGGAGACAAAGCCGGACGTTCTGGTTGCCTTTGCGCAGAAGGCGCTTTACCGCGCGCTCATGGCGGAAAAGGGAACGAACGTGCCCGTTGTCATCTCCATCCGCACGGACCCGGTGGGTCACTACGAAAGCATCGTTGACAGGTTCATCATCGCGCATTACTTCGACCGCGCCGCAGGCTGCGTGTACCAGACAATCGGGCAGAAGGAATTCTTCAAGCCGCACTTGCAGGAAAAAAGCCGGATCATCTTAAATCCGGTGAACGAAAAATACTTCGACGTCGCACATCCCGCGCAGAAGGAAAAAAGCGTCGTGCAGCACGCGCGGCTAGTCGACTTCAAGAACCAGCCCATGCTGGTGGAGGCGTTTTTGAAGGTGCACGAAAAGCATCCGGACTATGTGCTGCGCATCTACGGGCCGGATTCCTTTGACGGAACAAAGGAAATCTTAGAGGACCTGATTCAAAAGAACAACGCGCAGGACTTTGTCTTTTTGATGGGCGGCTCCGACGCATTGGAACAGGAGATTCCGAAGGGTGAGATTTATGCCTTTTCCTCCGACTGGGAGGGCATGCCCAATTCTCTTTTGGAGGCGATGGCGATGGGGATGCCCGTTGTCGCGACCGACTGTCCCTGCGGGGGACCGGCGACCGTCATCACGAACGAGGAGAACGCGCTCCTCGTTCCCGTAAAGGATGCTTCCGCGATGGCAAGGGCAATCAACCGCCTGATTGAAGACAAGGCACTCGCGGCAAGGCTTGCCGCAAATGCAGCAAAATTGAAGGACATCGCGAATGCGGATGTCGTCTTTACACAGTGGAAGGAGTATCTGGAGGAAATACTATGTTCTCATACGACGACTACAGAGAAATCATAAGAATCATCAAGGCGACCGGTCTGGTGACGACCTACGAGGAAGCCCTGACGCGGGAGAAGTTTATTCTGATGCGGCATGACGTGGAGTATTCCGTGGAGCGCGCGCACGCCTTGTCACGCGTTGAGGAAAGCATGGACTTTCGCGGGAATTACTTCTTCCAGTGGACAAACAATTCCTACAACATTTTGTCGAGAAAGAACCGCGACATTTTAACGGACATGCATGAGCGCGGGCACCACATCGGGCTGCACTTTGCCCTGAACGGCATGACGGATATGAAGCTGGTAAGGGAGCGCATCAGAAAAGAAGCGGAGATGCTCTCCGACATGCTGGGCTTTCCGATTACGACCTTCTCCATCCACCGCCCGTCGCCTGACGTGTTGAAGGAGAACATCAAGCTGGACAATCTTTTGAACGCGTACCAGGACGAATTCTTTACCTTTGCGCCTGACGCCGCCCCGGACTCTAAGCTGCGCGTCAAATACCTTTCGGACGCGAACCACGTCTGGCGCTACGGCTATCCGGACGAGGAAACGATTGCATCAAACGACAGGGTGCAGATTCTGGTGCATCCCTTCGGCTGGACGAAGGCGGGGTATGACAACCTCGAGAACTACAAGTCCCTTGTGCGGGAGAAGTACGTGGAGCTGATCGATTCCATCGACAACGAGTGCAAGGACTTTGGCCCCTTGCGTGACCACTTTGAAACCCCTCCCGTGTAAAAATATGATACAATAATCCCATGTGCGGAATTTGCGGATTTATTTCGAAGAAAGTCATCACCGAGGACGAGCTGCGCGTGATGAATGACACCATGACACACAGAGGACCGGACGATGCCGGGGTGGAGATTTACCCCGGGAAGGACGGCTATCTGGTGGGCATGGCGCAGCGGCGTCTCTCCATCCTGGACCTGTCCCCCTTGGGACACCAGCCCATGCATTCGCCGGACAAGCGCGTGACGGTTGTCTACAACGGTGAAATCTACAATTTCCTGGAATTAAAGGAAGAGCTGGGCGATTATCCCTTCATCTCGAACTGCGACACCGAGGTCATCATCGCGGCGTATTTGAAGTGGGGCATCGACTGTGTCAACCGGTTCAACGGCATGTTCGCAATCGCAATCTGTGACCGCAAGACGAACAATCTGTATCTTGTGCGCGACCGCATCGGCAAGAAGCCGCTTTACTACATGCTCAACGACGACGGCATCCTTTTTGCGTCGGAATTAAAGCCCATCATGGCAAGCCCCGCCTTCAAGGGCACAATCGACCGGAGGATTCTTGCGCGTTATTTGCATCACCAGTACATCAACGCGCCGTTTTCCATTTTCAAGGAAGTGCAAAAGCTTCCGCCGGGAAGCATTTTACAGTTTCACTTGGGCACGACGCGCATCTGGAAATACTGGGACATCCCGGAGGTCTACCGCGCGCAGAAAAAGCATCCCGTTACGGACTACACCGAGGCAAAGCAGGAGTTAAAGCACCTCTTGCGTGAGGCGGTGAAGCGCCGCATGATTTCCGACGTGCCCTTAGGCACCTTCTTAAGCGGCGGCTACGACTCGTCCCTCATTACGGCGCTTGCGCAGGACGTTTCCGACGAACCGGTCAAGACCTTCTCGATCGGGTTCAAGGTGCCGGAGTTTGACGAGGCGGGCTACGCCAGGGCGGTCGCCGGTTACCTAAACACGGATCATACCGAGCTCTACATCGACGATGAGGAGATGTTAAAGCTCGTTGACAGCATTGCGCAGTACTACGACGAGCCCTTCGCGGACTCTTCACAGATTCCTTCGATGCTGGTTTGCGGCCTTGCCAAAGAGAAGGTGACCGTTGCGCTTTCGGGCGACGGCGGCGATGAATTCTTCTGCGGCTATAACGCGTATGACAAGGTGCGGCAGGCGCAGCTGCTCGACGTTCCGGGCGCCGCAATCAATCTGGTGGGACAGCTTCCCGCGGGCACGAAGCAGCTTGTCGACCGCATGCCCACGAAGGTCAGAATCGTTGCGAAGAACCGGCCGCAGGAAACGAAGACGCAGGTCGTGTCCGAGCTTTATATCCGCGCGGCGCACGCCTTTGTCACGGGCAAGGAACGCTACGACCGCAACTACTCCTACAGCCGCTACTTAAAGATGGTGGAGGCCGGCAAGACGGAGCTTCCCATCAAGTACCCGCAGGAGAGCATTTACGAAGAAAGCAACTGGCAGATGCGCCGGATGCTGCTCGACATGGACACCTACCTTCCGGGCGACATTCTGTGCAAGATGGACCGCGCGAGCATGAAGTACTCGCTGGAGGCGCGCTGCCCGATTTTGGATCCGGAGGTCATGGAGTATTCCTTCCGCATCCCGCACAAATACAAGTACCATAAGGGCAGCAAGAAATACATCTTGAAGGAAATCGCGTACGACTTCATTCCGAGAGAGCTTTTGGAGCGCCCCAAGACAGGCTTCGGCGTGCCCTTGGATTTATGGCTGCGGGGACCCTTGCGCGAGCAGGTCATCGACTACGCGGACGAGCACTTCTTAAAGGCGCAGGGCATTTTTGACGCGGCCTTTGTTTCCAACTACATTCAGAATTATCTTGTGACCGGCGACGGCGGAAGAGGAAGCGGCATGAACCACTCGGGACTGGTATGGAGCTTTTTGGTCTTCCAGCAGTGGTACCATCACTTCATGAGGCAGGAGGGATAACGATGCATGTGGCGATGTACATCGGCTCCCTGACCAAGGGCGGCGCGGAACGGGTCATGGTGAATCTGGCGAAGGACCTTTTGGCGCACGGCGACGAGGTGACCTTCGTGACGACCTTTCTGGAGGAGGACGAATTTCCGGTGCCGGAGGGCGCAAGGCGCGTGATTTCCGGACTGACTGAAGATGAGATGACCTGGGGACGTGTCCGCAACATCGCGCGCCGCAGAAACAAGCTGCGCGATATCTGGAAGGATTTGGATCCGGATCTGATTTTATCCTTTATCGGCAAGAACAATGTTATGGCAATCCAGACCGCGCGGGGGTTGAGCATCCCCGTTGTGGTTTCCGTGCGCGGCAATCCCTCGCAGGAATATGAAAATGCAGCGCTCCGGTTCGCGATGCGTGCCACCTTCCCGTATGCGGACGGTGTCATCGTGCAGACGGAGGGCGCAAAGAATTATTTCTCCGAAATCGTGAAGAAAAAATGCACGGTCTTAAAAAATCCGGTTGCGCAGGAGTTTCTTTCCCAGCCCTTAAGCCGGGCGCGCAAGAAGGAGATGGTTGTCGTGGGACGCATCGACGACAACAAGAACCAGATTCTTGCGGTGAAGGCATTTGCGCAGACGTTCGCCGCCTTCCCGGACTGGAAGATGACGCTCTACGGCGAGGGCGAGGGGAGCTTCCGGATTGAAAACCTGATTCGTGATCTGGGGCAGGCTTCCCGCATCTGCTTGGCGGGCAACGTGGAGGATGTCGCGCAGCGGATCAAGGACGCGTCAATTTATGTGCTGCCCTCCAGGGAAGAGGGGATGCCCAACGCGCTTCTTGAGGCGATGGCCTTAGGGCTTGCCTGCATTTCGACCGACTGTCCCGTGGGTGCCGCAAGGGAAATTTTGCAGGAAGGAAGACGCGGCTTTTTGGTGCCCGTTGACAATGTCGACGGCATGCGCGGCGCCATGATCCGCCTGATGGGCGACGAGGCACTGCGTAAGGAGCTGGGGGAAGCCGCCCTGGCTGTGCGAAACGAATACGAACCGGGCGCCGTTTGCAGCGCGTGGCGCGACTACTTCAAAGAGGTGACCGGTGCAATTTAATTCCTACATTTTCATCCTGTGCTTTCTGCCGGTCACGCTGGCCGGCTATTTTGTGTTAAACCGCATCGCCTTGAAACAGGGTAAGACGCTTACGCTGCCGAACCTGTTTTTGCTGGCAATGAGTCTGTGGTTCTACGCGTACTTCAACGTGACGTACCTGTTGTTAATCTTAATCAGCATCGCGGTGAATTTTTGTCTCGGAAAGTGTTTGAACGGAGACGTTGGAAACTGTAAGGGCTCCAAGGCATTGCTTGCGCTTGGGATTGTCTTTAACACGGGACTGATTTTCTACTTCAAGTATTACGATTTCTTTATCGGAAACCTAAACATTTATTCCGGACGGACTTCAACTTAAAGCATTTGCTTTTGCCTCTGGGCATCAGCTTCTTTACCTTCCAGCAGCTTTCCTTCGTGATTGATTCCTACCGCGGTGAGACCTGCGGATACGGCCTGATTGAGTATGCGCTGTTTGTTTCTTTCTTCCCGCAGCTTGTGGCGGGTCCCATCGTGCTGCACTCGGAGCTGGTTCCGCAACTGCGTGACACAAAAAGGCGCACACCGGATTATGAGAATCTCTCCACGGGACTCATGATGTTCACGCTCGGGTTGTCGAAGAAGGTGTTGATTGCGGACGTTCTGGGGCGCTGCGTCACATGGGGCTTTGCGAACACTGAGGGTGCCTCCGCGACGGACTTACTTTTTGTGATGTTCTCCTATACCTTCCAGATTTATTTTGACTTCTCCGGTTATTCCGATATGGCGACGGGTCTGGCGAGGATGTTCAACCTTGCGCTGCCGCAGAACTTCAACTCGCCCTACAAGGCGGTTACCATCACGGACTTCTGGACCCGCTGGCACATGACGTTGACGAGGTTTTTGCGGAAGTATGTATACTTTCCGCTGGGCGGGAGCAGAGGTGATTTTTTTGTCACCTACCGAAACATTCTCATCGTCTTTTTGGTCAGCGGCCTGTGGCACGGCGCGAACTGGACCTTCGTGCTGTGGGGGCTGCTGCACGGGATTTGTCAGGTCGTGGAGCGGTTTTTTGTCGGGAGGACAAGTGAGTCAGAGGGGACGGGTACACAGACTCATTTTCAGGAAAAACGAGTCAGTGTACCCGTCCCCCTGACTCACTTGCGCCGCGCCGCCACCTTCTTAATCGTCAACGTGCTGTGGTTGCTCTTCCGCGCGGACTCCGTTTCGCAGTGGGCGTTCATTCTGAACAGGATGGTCAATTCGCGTGACGTCTACATCCATGAGGATGCGGTGCGTGCCTTCAAGGTGCCGGGGCTTGTGAGCGCGGTTTACGGCACGGGACTGTGGTATCCGCAGCGCAAGATTTACGCCATCTGCGGGCTTGTCTTTCTGGTGATGTGCCTGTTGATTTGCTTGTTGACAAAGAACAACTTTGAACGTGAATACCGGATGGAGAAAAAGAGCCTTGTCTGGTGCGCGGGGCTGATGGTGCTGTGCCTCATTTCGCTCAGCACGGTTTCGGTATTTTTGTATTTTAATTTTTGACCGAAAGCTTCGAGATGAGAACGAGTCGAAGACGAAGTTCGAATCCGAAGCGAGGTCGTTCTGTGAGATTAGTGAGAACAAGCTGAAAGCGTAGTTCGAGCTTAGCGAACAGAACTTCCTTATGGATTATTCAAGATGAGAACGAGTCGAAAAAGGAAATGAATAGCCGTACATGGTTCAAAAACTGCATCGCGATCATCCTTGCCGCACTCCTTCTTTGTGCGTTTCTTGTCGCGTGGTTAGATCCCTTCTTCCACTTCCATGCACCGGTGGAAGGGTTTTACTATACCCTCGATGAGCAGCGCATGATGAACAACGGCATCACAAGACATTTGGATTATGACGCCATCATCACCGGAACCTCGATGACGGAAAACTTTAAGGCAAGTGAGTTTGATGAACTCTTTGGCGTGAAAAGCATCAAGATTCCTTACGCGGGTGCGACCTTCAAGGAGCTGAATGACAACCTGGAAATCGCCTTTGCAACGCATAAAGACCTTCGCGTCGTTGTGCGGGGACTTGATTTAAGCATGGTCGCGCATGACCCCGAGGCGTTGCGTGAGGACATGGGGACCTATCCGGACTATCTTTATGACAACAATCCGGTGAATGACGTGAAGTATCTTTTTAACCGCGATGCGATTGCGCGTTACTGCGGCGTGATGCTCGTTCAAAAAATGCGGGGTGTTCCGGGCGGCATCACAAGCTTTGACGATTACAGCTTCACCGGAGACAACTTTGCGTATGATAAAATCACCGCGTTTTCAGGACCGGTTGCCTTCGGCGCGCCCGCGAAACAGGTTGCGTTGACGGAAGAGGAACGTAAGAACGCGATGACGAACATTCAGGACTATGTCATTGCGCTTGCAGCCTCCCATCCGGAGTGCGACTTTTATTATTTCATTCCGCCCTACAGCATGGTGTACTGGGGCAGGGAGATGGAGAGCGGCAACTTAGAGCGAGCGCTTGCCCTGCACCGCCTGCTTGTGACGGAGGTTGCCAAGGTTCCCAACATTCATCTGTATGCCTTCGGCGACCGCCTTGATATAACCGCGGAGTTGACCAATTACCATGACCCGGGGCACTACGGACCGTGGATCAATTCCATGATGTTAGAATCCATGAAGGCGGGTACGGGACGCATTACGAAGGAGAATGCAGAAGCGTATCTTGACACGTTTGAGACGCTTGTGCGGGAGTACGATTACGCGTCGCTGGTGGAGCAGGCGTTGGAGTAGGATTGCGCTCACTGGTGGAGCGGGCGGCAGAGTGATAAAATAGACACATGTGTGGCATTGCGGGAATTGCAAACTTCAAAGGTGACGGCGAGCACATCATCCGGCGCATGAACGCCAGGATGGTGCACCGGGGACCGGACGCGGAGGGCGGCTGGTGGAACGATGCGGGGACCGTTTGCTTCGGGCATCGCAGGCTCTCAATTCTGGACCTGACACCGACCGGTGCGCAGCCCTTCTTTTCGCGCAGCGGACGCTACGTCATGGTCTACAACGGCGAGATTTACAATCACAAGAGTGTCGCGAAGCTGCTTGCGGAAGACGGCGGCATCACGTCGTTCAAGGGCACGTCCGACACGGAGGTTTTGATTGAGGCGATCGACCACTTTGGCGTGAAGGAGGCCTTAAAGCACTGCAAGGGCATGTTTGCCTTAGCGCTCTACGATCAGCGCACGCATGAGATCATTCTGGCAAGAGATCGGATTGGCGAGAAGCCGTTGTACTACGGCTTTGTGGGCGACCAGTTCGTCTTTGCCTCCGACATCAACTGCTTTAAGGAGGTGGAGGGCTTCACTGGCGAAATCGAAAAGAAGGTGCTGCCCATCTATTTTTCGCACGGCTATATTCCCGCGCCGTATTCCATTTATAAGGGCATCTTCAAACTGATGCCCGGCACGATTCTGACCATCCGCTCGCCGTATCAGGCGTTTGAACCGGAGTACCCCGCGAAGGAGCAAACCGGCAGCGGTTTTTCCATCACGTCTTACTGGAATCTTGCGGACGTGATGAAAAACGGCGCGTCAAATCCGTTCAAGGGCACGCGCGAGGAAGCGGCGGAAGAGCTCGAGCGCCTCTTGACGCAATCCGTAAAGGAGCAGATGGTGGCGGACGTTCCCGTGGGCGCGTTTTTGTCCGGCGGCATCGATTCCGCGACGATTGTTTCCCTGATGCAGCAAACGGGCACGAACGTTTCCGGCATGGAGCGCGTGATGCGCGTCAAGGAAGGCATGTTGGGCAGCGGGCGCGTGAAGACCTTTACCATCGGGATGGAGGACCGCGACTTCGATGAGGCGGCAAGCGCAAAAGAAATTGCGCGGCACCTGGGAACGGAGCACACGGAGCTTTATATCAGCGAGCGACAGGCGAAGAGCGTCATTCCGCTGTTGCCGGAAATGTACGGCGAGCCCTTCGCGGACTCCTCGCAGATTCCGACGTTTCTGGTCAGCCGGATGACGAGGGATTACGTGACGGTCTCTTTGTCCGGCGACGGCGGCGACGAGCTCTTCTCCGGTTACCGTTCTTATGATTCGATTACGCGCATCTGGGGGAAGCTAAACCGCGTGCCCTACAGCATCCGCGCGGCAGCAGGCAGGTTTTTGGAGCCCAAAAAGGAAGCGCAACTGCAACGCCTTTTAAGAGCAGGCGGCGGAGCCGAAGACGATAAAACCGCCAAAGCGCGGATGGAAATGGAAAAAGCGCGTTTAATGCAGGCGGTTTCTCCGGAGGACCTCTACCGCATTCAG
>JAFSRL010000272.1 GCA_017446125.1 Lachnospiraceae bacterium | reverse complement strand
GCGGCGCGGACGATTCTCGGCGAGAGCGTCGCGAGCCTGAGCGTGTGCAGCACGAAGTGACGCACACCCACATCTACTCGGGACTCGCGCGCGGTCTCTCAATCAAGGGCAACAACCCCACAAACTTTTATGAGATTCTGGATGGGACCTGGTGGAACATCGACCGTCACTTAACCCTTGACGGCACCCGCGCCTGCGCCTATGCAACAATCCTCGACTGCATCCGCGACGGCGTCACGACAATCTTTGACCATCATGCTTCTTTTATGGAGATCCCCGGCTCGCTGTTTGCAATCAAGGATGTTGCCGCGGAGCTTGGCATGCGTTCCTGTCTGTGTTATGAGGTTTCCGACCGCGACGGCAAAGAGAAGTGCGACCAGGCGATCAGGGAAAACGGCGAGTTCTCCCGCTGGGCGGCTGCGCAGGATGACGACATGATAAAAGCGATGTTTGGCGGCCACGCGCTCTTTACCATTTCGGACGAGACCTTTGAAAAGATGGTCGCGGAAAACAACGGTCTTTCCGGCTTCCACATCCATGTCTCGGAAGGAACAAACGACGTCGAGGATTCCCGCGACCGCTACGGCTGCAAGCCCGTGGAGCGCCTTTTAAAACACGGAATCCTGACGGACAAAACCCTTCTTGGTCACTGCATCCACGTCACGGAAGAAGAGATGGACATCATCAAAGCGCACGGCACGATGGTCGTCAACAACCCGGAATCCAACATGGGCAACGCCGTCGGCTGCGCACCGGTCTTAAAGATGATGGAAAAAGGAATTCTTGTGGGCATGGGCACCGACGCCTACACGCACGACATGTTAGAGAGCCTCAAGGTCTTTCTCATCATCCAGCGTCATAACGCGGGCATGCCGAATGTCGCGTGGGCGGAAGACATGCAGATGCTCTTTCAAAATAACCGCACGATTGCCGCGAGGTATTTCAAAAAGCCTTTGGGCATTTTAATGGAAGGCGCAGCGGCGGACGTGATCGTGATGGATTACAAACCCTTCACGCCGTTCTCGGAGGAAAACGTTGACGGCCATATGCTCTTTGGCATGATGGGCAAAAACTGTCGCACCACGATCATCAATGGCAGGGTGCTCTACCGCGACAGGGAATTCGTCGGCATCGACGAGGATAAGATCAACGCGTGGACGTTCGAGCGGGCGGATAAGCTGTGGCAATCACTGAATGGTTAGAATATGCAGATAAGACCTTCCCCTTTGAGGGGAAGGTGGCAGCGAAGCTGACGGATGAGGTGTTAGCATAACTGACGGATAAGGTGTTAGGAGGTTTCTTATGAGCGATATCATGCGACCGATCGGGTTTGGCAGACTCGTGACATGGATCCTGTCGGAGTACAGGACGGAAGGTTCGGTTTTCGGCGTCAAAAAAATGGTTCATTACAAAGAAGGCAACGCCGCACCGATCTTTGAGGAAAAGATCGAGAGCGTCTTTGGCCCCGCCGCGGGACCGAACTCACAACTGACACAGAATATCGTGGCATCGTATCTGGCGGGTGCGCGGTTCTTTGAGCTCAAGACCGTGCAAAAGATGGACGGTGAGGAGCTGAGCGCCTGCGTGAACAAGCCCTGCATCGTGGCGGAGGATGAGTGCTACAACTGCGAGTGGTCGACGGAGCTGACGGTTCCGCAGGCCTTCGACGAATATGTAAAGGCGTGGTTCATTTGTAAGCTGCTTGCGAAGGAATGGAACTTGGGCGATCCCGACGCCTTTGTGTTTAACATGTCGGTCGGCTACGATCTTGAGGGCATCAAAACGGAAAAAATCGATAACTATATCGAGGGGATGAAGGATGCGTCAGGCACGATAGTCTGGCAGGAGTGCATGGAATGGACGCTTTCGCACCTTGACCTATTTGAAAAAGTGGATGAGGCATACGTCAAGGCAATCACGCCTGTCGTGTCGCGCTCCATCACGGAGTCGACGCTGCACGGCTGCCCGCCGGATGAGATCGAGCGCATCGCGACCTATCTCTTAAAGGAAAAAGGACTCAACACCTATATCAAGTGCAACCCGACGCTTTTAGGCTATGATTTTGCAAGAAAGCGTCTGGACGCGCTGGGCTTTGATTACATTGCCTTTGACGATCATCACTTTGTGGAGGATCTGCAGTGGGAGGATGCGGTGCCCATGCTGCAGCGCCTAATCGCGCTTGGAAAAGAGTTGGGGCTTGAGTTCGGCGTCAAGCTCACGAACACCTTCCCGGTCGATGTTAAGGCGGGCGAGCTCCCGAGCGAAGAGATGTATATGTCCGGTCGTGCGCTCTATGTCCTCACGATTGAAGTCGCACGGCGGATCGCCAAAGAGTTTGCCGGTGCATTACGCATTTCCTATTCCGGCGGCGCGGACTTCTTTAATATCGAATCGCTGTATGACGCGGGCATCTGGCCGGTCACGATGGCGACGACCGTGTTAAAGCCCGGCGGCTATGAGCGGTTTTCGCAGATCGCCACTGTGTTCAATGAGAAATCACTCTCTGCATTTTGCGGTGTTGATGTTGTTGCGGTTGAGGCGCTTTCTGCGGACGCCGAAGAAAATGCGTATTACAAAAAGCCGGTGAAGCCCTTGCCGTCGAGAAAGATGAAGAAGCAGGTGCCGCTCATCGATTGCTTCAGTGCGCCGTGTGCGGACGGCTGCCCAATCCATCAGGACATCCCTGCGTACCTGCATGCGATGGAAGAAGGTAACGCGCAGGAAGCGCTGCGGATTATTTTGGAGTGCAACGCGCTGCCGTTTATCACGGGGACTATCTGCCCGCATACCTGCGGCGACAAGTGTATGCGCAATCATTATGAGGAAGCGCTGCGCATCCGTGACGTCAAGCTGCAGGCGGCGGAAGGGGCGTATGAAGAGATTAAACCTGCGTTGAAAGCGCGCGAAACGGTTGTGGATAAAAAAGTTGCGGTGATCGGAGGAGGACCTGCCGGTTTATCGGTTGCTTCCTTCCTCGGCCGTGCCGGGATTCCGGTGACGATCTATGAACGGGCAAATGCTCTGGGCGGCGTTGTGCGGCAGGTCATTCCGGAATTCCGTATTGCGACGGAGTCGATTGAAAAAGATGTGGCGCTGTGCACAGCATACGGTGCGGAGGTGAAGTGCGGCGTATCGGTTACCGATCCGAAGGCACTGCTGCAGGAGGGGTTTACGGATGTCGTGATCGCCGTGGGTGCCTGGGAGAAGGGTGACGCGCGTTTACAGTATGGCGAAGCGATGAACGCAATCGCGTTTCTTGCGTGGTGCAAGGAGACCGACAACGGTACGAATCCCACCGCTTCAGAATTGAAGGTGGAGTACGGCAAGGACATCGTCGTGATTGGCGGCGGCAATACCGCGATGGATGTCGCGCGTGCGGCGAAGCGGCTGCCCGGTGTCGAGCATGTGCGGTTGGTCTACCGGCGTGACCGCAGGAACATGCCGGCGGATGAAGAAGAGCTGGTGGAGGCGCTGCATGACGGTGTGGAGTTTATGGAGCTCCTGGCGCCGGTTGGCGTAAAGGACGGCGTGCTCGAATGTGCTGTGATGGAGTTGGGAGCCCGCGATGAGAGCGGCAGACGCTCCCCCGTTGATACAGGAAAAAAGACGACGGTTCCGGCAAGCCTTTTGATCACGGCAGTCGGAGAGCGTGTTGATACGGCGCTTTACGAAGCGGCAGGGGCAGCGTTGAACGATCATCATTTACCGGTGCTTGATGAGCACTTACAGACGACGGTTCCGCACATCTACGCGGCGGGCGATTGCAAAGCAGGTCCCGCGACGGTCGTGAAGGCGATTGCGGATGCGCAGAAGGTTTCGGCAGGGATCGCAGGTGTTACGTTTGACGCGATGACCTCTAAAAATATCGTGACGGATGCCGCCGCGGTGAAGGAGCGGCACGGGGTGCTCGCGAAGGCTTGTACACCGGGCTGCTGCGACTGTGATTGTTCCGCAGGCGCAAGATGCCTCGGGTGTCCTACGGTTTGCGAGGCGTGCGTCGAGGTCTGTCCGAACCGCGCGAATGTCGCGATCACGGTTCCCGGGATGCGTGAGCGCCAGATCCTGCACATCGACGGCATGTGTAACGAATGCGGCAACTGTGCGGTCTTTTGCCCGTATGAATCAAAGCCTTACAAGGATAAGCTGACGTTGTTCTGGTCCGAAGAAGATATGGAGAACTCTGAGAACGAGGGCTTCCTCATTCTGCCGGACGGCACAGTTAAGAGGCGCATCAAGGATGAAACGGAAACGGTAACGAAGCTGGTGGAGACGGTGAAGGTTAAATATGATTATTTGTATCAATGACGTAAGATGACAACTGGGGACGGTTCTAAATGTCACCATGG
>JAFSRL010000271.1 GCA_017446125.1 Lachnospiraceae bacterium | reverse complement strand
GCGCGCCGCACATCCGGTCTTTGGCTATAACACAATTCCCGCGGAATGGAACGAGGCATACGTCAACTGGTGGAAGACGCGCCATGAATTCACGATGGAAGCGGAGTGGCTCATCTTTACGACCGGCGTGATTCCTGCGCTTTCAACGAGTGTGCGAAGGCTCACCGCACCCGCGGAAAAGGTGCTCATCAATTCCCCGGTCTACAACATTTTTTATAATTCCATCGTCAACAACGGCCGGACCGTGCTCGATTCCCCGCTTGTCTATGACGGGGAGCACTTCGACATCGATTTTGAGGATCTTGAAAGTAAGCTTGCGGACCCGCAATGCACGCTCTACATCTTGTGTAACCCGCACAATCCGGTGGGCCGCATCTGGACGAAAGAGGAGCTTGCAAGGATTGGTGAATTGTGTAAAATACATCATGTAACGGTTGTGTCGGATGAAATCCACTGCGATATCACCGCACCCGGAAAGAGCTACACGCCCTTTGCCGCAGCGTCGGAGGTCTGTAAAGAGATTTCGGTCACGGCAATTGCGCCCACGAAGGCATTTAACATCGCGGGGCTGCACACGGCAGCCGTGATGGTGCCGGATGAGAACCTGCGCCACAAGATTTGGCGTTCCCTCAACAACGACGAGGTTGCGGAGGCGAATGCGTTCGCGATTGATGCTTGCGTGGCTGCGTTTACTTTAGGCGCGGAATGGCTTGACGCGAAGCGTGCCTATGTACAGGAAAACAAGGAGTATGTCCGTGCGTATATCAGGGAACAGATTCCGGAGATTACGGTGCCGCAGTCCGAGGCGACATACTTGCTCTGGCTTGACTGCACGAAGCTGACGGATGACTCTGCGGCGTTCGCCGAAGAAATCCGAAAGAAGACGGGGCTGTATCTCTCAAACGGTGCGCAGTACGGCGGCACGGGGAAGAGATTCTTACGGATGAATCTTGCGTGCCCGCGAAGCTATGTAGAGGATGGGATGCAGAGGTTGAAGAAGGTGGTTAGGTGACAATAAGGGACAGGTCCAAATGTCACCAGCTTCCCAAGGTGACATTATGGACCTGTCCCTTTTGTCACCTTGTGTCCGATAAATGTAGAATGTAAAATGAGTCAATGTACCTGTCCCCTTGACTCATTCAGAGGAGGGAAACACTGTGAAGAATAATAAAAGAAAAATCAAAATACTTGCAGCGGTACTCACCACCGCACTGCTCACCGCCTGCGGCGGCGGTGCTTCAAACGGCGCGGGAAATACGACGCCTGCCGGTGCGGGGGAGAAGACGCGCTTGGAAGAGATCAAAGAGCGCGGCAAGCTGATTGTGGGAACGGAGGGGACGTATTCCCCGAACAGCTTCCACGATGAGGACGGCAACCTCGTCGGGTTCGATGTCGAGGTCGCAGCGGTCATCGCAAAACACATGGGCGTCGAGGTGGAGTATTTGGAAACCGAGTGGGGCAGCCTCTTTGCAGCGATGGATGCCGGACAGATCGATACGGTCATCAACGAAGTGGGCTATACGGAGGAGCGTGCTCAGAAGTATGATTTCACGGATCCTTATGCGTTCTCGAGACGCTGCATTTTGGTTCGCGGCGACAACACGGACATCACGTCCTTTGAAGATTTGGAGGGTCACGTTGCCGCGAACGAAGTCAGCTCCATCTTCGGCCAGATGGCGGAAGAGTACGGCGCTAAGCTGCATGCCGTGAGCGCGATGGCGGATTCCATCTCCGAGGTTTTGGACGGTCGTGCGGACTGCACCTTAAACTACGAGACCGCCTTTAACGATTACATGAAGGAGCATCCGGAAACGGATGTCAAGATTGTTGCGTACGCGGAACCGGAGGCAAGCTCCTACATCCCCGTGCTGAAGGGCAATGAGGATCTTTTGCAGGCATTGAACGAGGCGCTTGATGCCGCACAGGCAAGCGGGGAGCTCTCCGAAATCTCAAAAAAATACTTCAACGGAATTGATTTAACGAAAGAAGAATAAAGACGTAAGGAGGGGGCATGGACGGCAGAATCTTACAGGAGCTGGCGGATTCTTTCTTCAAATTGTTAATCCCGGGGATCATGGTGACGATACCGCTCACCGTGATCTCTTTTACCATTGGCATCATCATTGCGCTCATCGTCGCGTTGATCAATGTGGCGAATATTCCGGTCGCGAAACAATTCGTCCGGTTTTATGTCTGGATCATCCGGGGCACGCCCATGATTGTTCAGCTCTTCGTGGTCTATTTCGGCCTGCCCTCGATTGGGATTGTGTTGGATCCCTTTCCGAGTGCAATCATCGTCTTTTCCCTAAGCGTCGGGGCGTACTGCTCGGAGACCATCCGCGCAGCGATTGAGTCGGTGAACAGGGGGCAGTTGGATGCCGCCTACAGCCTCGGGATGAATTTCTTTCAGGCGATGCGGTATGTTGTGTTGCCGCAGGCGTTCCGTACGGCCTTTCCGCCCTTGTCGAATTCCCTCATCGGTCTGGTGAAGGACACGTCGCTTGCTTACAGCATTGCGATTGTGGAGATTTTAGCGACGGCGCAGCGGATTGCCGCAAGAACCTATGATTACTTCTGGCTGTACCTTGAGGCCGGATTTATCTATCTCATCTTCTGCACGGTGCTGACCTACATCCAGCGCGCGGCGGAAAAGCGTCTGGAGAGAGGGTATTGAACGTCACGCGAAAGGATATTTTTAAATCGCTCGTATTGCTCTCGATTCCGACCGTTATCGAGCACATCATGTCGACGCTCATGCAGTACGTCGACACCGCGATGGTGGGACGCTTAGGCGAAGAGGCAACGGCAGCCGTTTCCACGACGACGACCGTCAACTGGCTGGTCAGCACGATTCCGTTTGCGATTTCGACGGGGACGCTGGCACTCATCGCAAGAGCGAACGGCGAGGGGGACGAAGAACGGATGCGTCGCTATGCGGGATTGAACGCATTGCTTTCGCTTGTGATTGGAAGCATCGTGATGGTGAGTTGTCTTTTGCTCTCGCCGCACATTCCTGTCTGGATGGGTGCGGAGGAACAGGTTCAGGGACCGGCATCTTCCTACTTTTTTATCGTGAGTCTTTCTTTGGTATTCCGGACCTTCGGCTATGTCTTCGGAAGCGCCATCCGCGCGGTGAAGGATACCCGCACGCCCATGCGCATCAACCTGTGCGCGAACGTGCTAAACGTCATCCTGAATTATCTGTTGATCTACAGGATGGCGTTGCATGTAAACGGCGCCGCAATCGCGACGGCGGTTTCGTATTCGCTTGCGGGGATTGCAATGCTGTTTGCCGCGCGGCAAAAGAATGCGCTGCGCTTTACGACGCGCGACTTACGACCGGACATGTCTTCCCTTAAGCAGTATACGGAAATCTCTTTGCCCGCCTTGGGAACCGGCGTCGCGTCGTGCTTAGGGTATGTGTTTTTCGCGAGCATGGTATCGCACATGGGGACGACGGTCTTTGCGGCACACTCGATCGCGGTCACGGCGGAGGAGCTCTTTTACATCCCGGGCTACGGCTTCCGCACAGCGACCTCTTCCCTCATCGGCAACGCCGTGGGAGAGAAGGATGCGCGCAAGCTAAAGATCACGGAGCACTTAAGCATCGCGATTACGCTGCTCATGATGTTTGTCAGCGGTGTTGCGCTATTTGTTTTGTCGTCGTTTTTAATGAGGATTTTCACGCCGGTCGAAGCGGTGCAGACGCTGGGCAGCGGGATGTTACGGATGATCGCCTTTACGGAGCCGTTCTTCGGGTTGATGATCGTCTTAGAGGGCATCTTTTACGGAAAGGGAAAAACGCGCGGCGTGTTCTTTGTAGAGACCGGCTCCATGTGGCTTGTGCGCATCCTCTTTACCTTCCTGGGCACAACGTTTTGGGGATTTACGCTGCGTGAGGTGTGGTACTGCATGATTGCGGACAACGTGTGCAAGGCGCTGCTGTTGCTGGTGGTGTATTTAAGAGACCGGAGGTGACAATCGATGCGTATTCTGATTATGCTTGTACTGTTGATGATTTCCGTTTCCGGTTGCGCCGGGATGAGGATGCAGCAGCCTGCATCTGATGTGCCGGAGTACGATAGTGGGGATGTACAGATTCTGGCATATCAGCAGATCATGGACGGGGATTATTCCGTTATTAAAGATGCCGGGGAGGAGCTTCTGAACGATATTGCACTGGCGGCAGAATCTGCCGGTGGTGAATGGACAGTCCGGGACCTTAACAGGGATGGGATAGAGGAACTGATCTTGTCCGGGACAGCCCCGTCATTATTCGACTATGGTGTGTTTACACAAAAAAGAGTTCTGCTGGTACTGACAGTGTCACGTGATGGCACGGAAGTAATTTACGATTATTTCGGTGAACCACCATATACCACGCCCCTGTTTTTGAGGGATAACTGTCTGGTGCATTGCAGAGTACATGACAGTATTAGTACGGTCAGCTTCACCGAATACACGGTTGAGAGAGATTTTTCGCAGAGGGAGTTAAAAGAGCTGTACTATTACTATGGGGATGAGGAAACATCCGAATCGTGGAATGATGTTTTGTTCTTCCGGATGGAGTACACGGGTGAAAGCGGGGAGGAGATATTACTAAGCGCTTCTGCCATGGCTTTTGATGCATGGGATGAGGCGTTTGAGCAGATGACCGGGAAAGGATTTTTCGAGTTTCTCAAGCCGGATGAGGCATTCGCCGACAAGGTGATGTCCGGTGATGCAGTCAATCCGGAAGCGCTACAGCTCTACGAAATATCCGAATTGCCCGAGATGAGCTATGATGCATACGCGGAGTATTTCAGGGAAGCGTATCCTGCAATGGAACTGTATGGGTGTTACCGGACGCGTGATTGGTGGGAGCGGGAAGACAGGGTGCGTTACTCGGATGATATGCATTCTGTCACATTTGCGGGAGGGTATGAATATGTTTTTTTTGAAAGGGATGAAAGGACTTACCTTCTCAGGTGCAGTACCGCGAGCGAACACACAAAGAACCGAATCATAGGAGCCGGTCTGAAGACCTATGGACGGATATATGATTCGCTGGAAGAATTGTTGCATCCATTTTACGTATATGATGACAGAGCGGGAGCGGGCGCATATCTGTCTTATACATCTGCTGAAGCGTTCCTTGCAGAGAACGGATTTGATAAAAAACCGATGATTATTGACTGCCGCATTGAGCACCCGATACTTCGGATACCATTTGCCTCGACGCAGGTGTATCTGGATGAAGAGACAAAAAGAGGGTGCATGGTCCGTGGGGATCACGGGGGTTATACGGTGCTTCAACAAGAAGACGCATCTTACTGGGAGGAGATTTTAGATATCATCGGAAGATCTGGAAACCTGGACATATTTGATAATGAAAAAGTGCCGTTTTATGAGCCCATAATCAAGAAACAGACGGAACGCGTCTATGATGATGAGGGAAGGATTGTTGAGTTCCGGGCGCTGGGGATTCTGACAGAATGGAAGTATGATCCGGAAGAGGAACCCCATACTTTTTCCGAAATAAAATGGTATTACAGGAAGGATGGGACACTCGAACGGGAAGAGGTTTACTTCGATAGCCGGCTTGAGGGAACGTGGTACCATTCCTATGTTGTGCTATACGATAATTATGAACGACCGTATTATTCAACGGGATACGTGACACATGGTCACATGGAGTATCTGTTCATTTACGAGGATGAGAACGCAAGGATACCGCTTTATATTTTGAAACTCGATTATACGTTCAATGTTCCATACGTAGAGTTGATT
>JAFSRL010000270.1 GCA_017446125.1 Lachnospiraceae bacterium | reverse complement strand
TATCCCAGATATGAGATATTCATATCCACATTGCCGCTGATGCCGGACACGCGCCCCTTCGAGGAGTACTGCCACATGTCGTAGCGCGTACGTGTGTACGAAGGTGCGGCGGCGTACTGGGCAAGCCACAGCTTGTAGCCCGTCAGCTCCGGTGTGTTGATGTAGGAGTTGAACCAGGTCTTGTTCGCGTAGACACCCGCCTTGTAGCCCGCGTTCGACACGGTCGCGCAGAATGCCTTACACACCTTCGTGCGCATATCGACCCCGATGCCGTTCGCTCTTCCGCCGGATTCAACATCCAAAAAGATCGGGTAGGTCAGCTTATAATTGCGGCACAGACTAATCGCCATCGACGCTTCCTCAACCGCCTCGACCTCGTTGATCGCCTGCGAGAAGAAGTAGACACCGACCTTTAAGCCGGCACTCGACGCGCCCTGAATGTTCTGCCTGAACTTCGGATCCTCGATCAAAGCGCCCGTATCCATCCCGCGGTAGCCGCAGCGGATGATGACGAAGCTCACACCGGAATTGCGCACCGCCACCCAGTCGATGTTGCCGTTCCACTTGCTGACGTCGATGCCCATGTTGCCGCTGCCCGCAGAAAGCGATCCGTCGGAATTGAAGGTATACTTCGCGCCGTTGATGACCTGCTCGCCGGTCACCTTGTTGCCGTTCTTGTCAAAGTAGTAGGTCTTGCCGGAAAGCGTCTGCCAGCCGGTATACACGTACGCCTTCGAGGTGGAGGTCAATACGTAGAAGTCCTCGAACTTCGAATAATCCGCGCCGGTCGCCAACCGGTAGGAGCTTCCCTCCTTCACGTACACCTCGCGTCCCTCGTTGTCTTTCAAGGTCGCCTTGAGCTTTTCGGCGTCGACCGTAACCGTAACCTTTGTTTCGTCATAGAGGTCCGTCTTTGCCTTCGACGTTCCGCGCACGGTTGCGCTGCCCTCTTTTAAGCCCGTCACCTTGCCGTTCTCGTCGACCTTCACGATGTCGCTTCCCGCGGTCACGGACCAGGTCACGCTGCGGTCCTCTAACCCTTCCACACTCGCCGCAAGCGTCACCGTCTCACCCGCCTTCAGCGCCACGGTATCCGGCGTCACATTGATTGTGGGCTGTGCGGTCTCATTGACCGTTACCTGAATCTCCGCGGTCTTTCCGGCATAGCTCACCGTAACGCGCACGCTGCCCTTCGCAACCGCCTTGATGCGTACCTTGCTGCCACTCTCAATAAGCTCCGCCGTCGCCACATTGGCATCCGAACTCGTAACGCTCAATTTAGGATCGCCGCCTTCGGGCGAGGCCGAAATCGTTACGTCCTTCGACGCGCCCTTCTCCAACGTGATGGCGGATTCGCCGGTACTGAGGTTGTATTCCGGCGTGTTGTCCTTCACGGTGACATTGATGGAAAATGTTTTGTTGTTATACCCGACCGTAATCGTTGCGCTGCCGGGGCTCTTTCCGTTGATGGTCAGTCTGTCGGTACTGTCAACACTGCAGGTTGCCACACTCTCGTTGTCAGATTTTGCACTGATATCATTTTGAAGCACCGTTCCCGACGGGTTCAGATTCACGGATGCGGAGCCATCCTTGTCCAAGATGACATCTGCCGTCGACGGATTGATTTCCCCAGGATCTACCGGATCCGTCGACGACGTCCCCGCGCCCTCCGTTCTGAGGCTTCTTCCGCTCAGCCGCAGGAACGAGTTTCCGGAAAACGCGACCGTCATGGGATCCTTGATGGTCGACTTCTCGATTCTTACATATTCCGTGTTGCCCTCCGTCACGGCGTTTGCGGTGCCGGGGCTTACCTCGCGCTTCGTGGACTCAACCCACTCGACCGTGTCCTTGTTCACGGACTCGACCGGTGTCTCCTCCTTCTTGTGGTCTTCCTTCGCGACATTGACCTCGGACTCCGTCTTGATTTCGTCAACGATGTCGATGCCCTTGTATTCGATGGTCTCCTTGACCTTGATGGGAAGCGTCTCCGTGCTGATCGCATACTTCGAATAGTCAAGCGGCAGCGCACGCATCCTGACCTTGTACGTGCCGGACTTCAAATCTTTTAAGTAAATGATGCCATCCTGGTCGTGGTCGTCATAAACCTTCTCATTCCCGTCCGGATCGATGACGAGTACGGTAAACGGCACGCCCGTCACGCGCCGGTTCGTATCATAATTGATGAACTTGATTTTTAAGTCGCTCTGCACCGTGGTCAGCGTCATGATGACCGTGATGTCGGCGGAGGTCTTTTCTTCCTCTTCCTGCGTGCTCGCCTCCGCAGCCGCATCCGCCGCCGCCTCTTCCGCCGCGAGCTGCTTTGCAAGCTGCGCGTCCGCAACCGCGATTAACCCCTTGCCGCCTAACGTGTCAACCTCCGCAAGCTCCGTGCCCAGGTCCGCAAATGCCTCAAGCGAACGGTTTGCGCTCATCGCCTGCACATAAATCGTGCCCACGCTCACCGCTAAAATCACAATCAAAAGACCGGTGACCATCGCAATCTTTTCGGCACCGCCCAGCGAGAAGAACCACGTGAAGAACGGCACAGAGCCCTTCGTCTTTGCGCGGCGCCTGTTTCTCGCAGACGGTCTTTTCAGGTCACCCGTACGGTAGGCGCGCATCTTCTTTGCACGCGCGCTGCCCCTGGCCTCGCGTCCCAAAAGGTAGCCCATGACGGACGGTCTGGCGGTCGCCTCGTCCTCAAACGGATTGTAGTCGGAATCGGAATCCAGAACGGAGTCGATGTCCTCGTCCGTCATTTCTTCCAAGTCGTCATCGAAGGCATCATCTTCAAACACATCCGTGTCCGGCTCCAAATAGCCGCCCACGGTGTAGCCCTCGTTCACTTCATAGCGTTCGTTCTCGTTGAATTCGGTTCGCATACGTTTCCCTTTTCGCCCTCCCGGCGTCCGGCACATCATCTTGTCTGCCGCCGCCTTACTTTCTTCCATATCTTGTGGCATGCGCGCACCTGTCGCAGTGCACACAGTTACATACAGTATAGCACGGTAAACTGTTTTTTGCAAATCTTGTGAACGTTTTTTTGATTATGCGGCGTGCGCCGAAGATACCCCGCCCCCTTACGCCGGTGTGACAAGATGGAAGATGATGATTCCCAAGAGGATTAAGAG
>JAFSRL010000269.1 GCA_017446125.1 Lachnospiraceae bacterium | reverse complement strand
CGGGACCGTAGTAAATCGCAATGAGCTGCAGCAAAAGCGGCGTCCCGCGCACGACCCAGATGACGAAGCGTACGGGGAGCCTTATGATGGCAACCTTGCTCATGGAGCCGACGCTGATGATGAGCCCCAGGGGAAGCGCAAACACCAGCGTCAGCGTAAACAGTTTGAGATTGGTAAAGAACCCCTGTAACAGGGTGAGTGTAACTTCTGTTAACATGCGTTAGTTCCGGGCGACCAGTGCCTCCTGTACGCCGTAGGTGGTGGCGATTTCCTCGAGGCTGCCATCCGCTTCATAGCGCTTCAACGCCTCGTTGATGTAGCCCGCGAGATCGCTTCCCTTGCGGCAGCCGATGCCGTACTCTTCGGTTGTGAGCTCGACTGTGTGGGTTAAGTCCGCATAGCTTGTGCCGTCGCCGATCATCGCGCCCGCCATTAAGAGGTCGATGATGCAGGCATCAGACGTGCCCGCGTTGACTTCCATTAAGGAATCCGCCTGGGTCTGGACTGCGGTGTAGTTCAGGCTGTTTTCTTTGGCGGCTGCCTCACCGGCACTGCCTGCCTCAACCGCAAAGCTAAGGTCTGCGAGCGAAGCGACGTCCGTGTAAGCGTCCGCGCCTTCCTTCTTCACGACGACAACCTGCGCGTTGTTAAGGTAAGGGTTCGTGGTCTCCATCGCGTTCTTGACTTCGTCCGTAAGCGTCATGCCGTTCCAGACAACATCGATGGACTTGTTCTCAAGCTCTAAGATCTTGTTGTCCCAGTCGATCTCGATGAACTCGATTTCGACCTGTAAGTCTTCCGCAACCTTGCGTGCCAAGTCCGCGTCAAAGCCGACCCACTCGCCGTTTTCCTGATAATCCATGGGAGCGAAATCCGTGATGCCCACGATCAGCTTGCCTTTTTCGATGATGTAGGCGATGTCGCCGTCATCCGCCACGTCGCCGGCTGTGCCCATTGCGTCCGCTTCTTCTGCGGCAGCTTCTTCGGTCGCTTCCTCTTCCGCGGGCGCTTCTTCTGCAGCTTCCTCTTCGGCAGGCGCCGCCTGTTGCTGCGTGGCACCGCCGCAGGCCGAAAGCATCGAAATGCTCATCGCCGCAACCAGTAACAATGCAAGTTTCTTTTTCATAATGTCTTCCTCCTGTAAAGCGTTCGTTGTTTCACACTTTCACGCATTAGCGCGAGAGCCTTTACCACTTTACCACAGTAAAATGTTTGTGTCAAAGTGTGTTATACTAGAAAGGTAACCGAAAACCCACCGACACGAAAGGGACATGGATTATGACAAAACTGGTTCTGGTAAGACACGGCGAGAGCGAATGGAACAAGCTGAATCTGTTCACGGGCTGGACGGATGTGGACTTAAGCGAGAAAGGACATCAGGAGGCAATCGAGGGCGGAAAGCTTTTGAAGGCGGAAGGCTATGATTTTGATATCTGCTATACTTCCTATTTAAAGCGCGCGATTCACACCTTACAGCACATCCTCGATGAGATGGACCGCAACTGGCTGCCGGTCGTCAAGGCATGGCAGTTGAACGAGCGCCACTACGGCGCACTGCAGGGACTCAACAAGTCTGAGACCGCGGAGAAGTACGGCGAGGAGCAGGTCAAGATCTGGAGACGCTCCTTTGACATCACACCGCCGGCGTTAGAACCAACGGACGAGCGCGCACCCATCAATCAGGAGATGTTCCGTTCTGTCGATAAAAAGGATTTACCGCTCACGGAGTCTTTGGCGATTACCATCGAACGCGCGGTTCCTTATTTTAACGAAGTGATCAAGAAGGACATGGAGGCGGGCAAGCGCGTCATCATCGCGGCGCACGGCAATTCCTTACGCGCCTTAGTGAAATACTTTGATGACATTTCGGAAGAGGACATCATCGGCGTGAACATCCCGACCGGCGTGCCGCTCGTATATGAGTTCGACGACAATTTCAAAGCCGTGAATCATTACTATTTAGGCGACCAGGAAGCCTTGAAAGCGAAGATGGACGCGGTCGCGAACCAGGGCAAGGCGAAGTAAGCGTTAAGAATAACAACTGAATTCTCAAACCGCTCTTTAGCGGATGCACCCCCTCACCGATATATTAACTGAGGGGCAACGGACGGCTCTTAAGACACCAGGGAAACGGTGACGTTAAGCGTCGTCCTTTGCTTTATCAAGGAAGTAATGATCAGAAGCCGGGCATACTTCTGATTCCCCGTAAAGGACATCGGTTCAAGGATCGAACCACATGAACCTGTTGATTGATTCCTGAGAGCGGGAATATGCTTAAGGCTTCTGTTTTTGTACCCTTTTTTCGGGAATCACGTTTTCCTGAAAGGGGGAAAGCAATTTGAAAATCGCATACAGTGACATCACCATGCAATCCGCAAACTACTACCGGCAGTCCGGCATGCGAAAGACAGACGAAGGCATGTCAAGTGCGCGCTCAAGTTTTCAGGACGGACTACTCACGGCGAATGAGAAAGCAAGCTCTTCGGCTAGCCCGCCGACAAAGGTGAAGGAAGTGCAGACGGAACAGACAGACGCTACACCGTTGAACGAGCTTCGTTCCATGCGCGACAACCTTTTGCAGCAGCTTTGGCAGATGCTGATGGGCGGTGACCGGACGGGCGGCATGCGACCGTTGACGCAGATGGGCAGCATGCAGGGACTCAATGCCTTCGGCGCCTTCTCCGTGATGGGTGCGACCATGACGCAAACGATGGTGCATTATTCCGAAGAAGAGTTTACGAGCTTCGACGCGAAGGGGCTTGCGGTGACGGAGGACGGGCGGCAGCTTGACTTTAACATCGCGGTGTCGATGTCCCGCACCTTCATGCAGTACACGCAGGTGCAGGTGCCCAACCCTTACGCGCTGATGGACCCGCTGATGGTCAATGTGTCGTCGAGCGTCGCGAACATCTCCGACCAGAAGTTTACCTTTGACCTTGATGCAGACGGCACGCTGGAAGAAATTTCAAAGCCGGGCGAAGGAACAGGATTCCTTGCTTACGACAAGAACGAGGACGGTGTCATCAATGACGGGACGGAGCTCTTCGGGGCGATTTCCGGCGACGGGTTTGGTGACCTGCGCAAGTACGATGACGACGGCAACGGATGGATTGACGAGAACGATGAAATCTTCAAGAAGCTGAAGGTCTGGTACAAGAACGGCGACGGCGAGGATGAGCTCGTGGACCTCTTGAGCGCGGATGTGGGCGCGATTTATCTGGGAAGTCAGAAGACGGACTTCTCGCTGTACTCGCAGGGCGGCCTCGGTGATGTGATGAACGCAATGATTCGCGCGACGGGATTCTTCTTTAAGGAATCCGGCGGCGTGGGCACCATCCAGCATGTGGACTTAAGCGCCGCGGTGCCGGGAACGAGTGACTTAACCGCGGAGGTGGTCTCGGGGCACACATGGAACGAGGTGCCGGGTACGACTTTAAACGCCGCGGGTGAAAAGGGCGATGCGACCATCGTGAAATCTTCAGAGAACGGCTTGAAGGTGGAGCGCAAGGAAGAAGCCTCGGAATCGAATGAGGATGAGGCGGTCGCCAAAGAGAAACGGGCGCAGAAAGCGGAAGAAGCAAAGGTGCGTCACGAAAAGCGGATCGCCAGACGCAAGGAAGAGCGGGAACGCTTAGAGGAGCTCTTCGCGGAGCGCGCAAAGAACCGGCGGAAGTTAAAAGAAGAATTGTTTGAAGAACAGTACGAACGCCGGTTGCAGGAAGAAGCAATGACGGAACAAACAGCCGCAGAAGCAACAGAGGCTGTGGACGATATGACCGGAACGATACAGGAGGAAGTGAACGATGCGATTAACGAAAGTGATGCTGCGGTAACAGAGGCAGCAGAAATCCTAACGGGTGCTACGGAAGCGAAAGCCTGACGCCTCCGACATCATACTACCATTGTATTACCCCTGCCGGTTGCCTGCCGGCAGGGGCGATTGTGGT
>JAFSRL010000268.1 GCA_017446125.1 Lachnospiraceae bacterium | reverse complement strand
GGCATGATGACCGTGATCCGGCGCGCCTTACCGCCAATCGCGGCAATGATGCGCTTTAAATCCTGGTAGTGGTCGTCCGGCGACATGTGGTTTTGTTTGCCGAACAAGGAGTAGGTCTGGGCGTGGTTCATGACGTCGACCAGCAGGTATAAATCCGCGCCGCGGACCGATTCGTTGATGACGCCCTTGCCTTCGCCGGAGCCAAAGCGCGGTACCTCCGCGGAGAGCAGGTAGGAGGGGCGTTCATATCCCGTAAAGGCCAAGGACCCCTTGTGCTCGTTTTCGCGCTCCGTGCGCCAGCCGACCAAAAACTTGTCGACCATTTCCCCCATCTCATGGCAGCCGCGTAAGGGGATGACCCCCAAGGTTCCGACCGGGATGGTTTCCAGATTGCGTTTTTCTTCTCTTCTGGGCATTGGTATGCTCTTCCTTTCTTAGGCTTGTTTTGTCGTTGTCTTTTCGGTTGCGCTTAGACCCGCATTGCGGTAACGTAAGTCCGTTCCGGTGAATTCCGCGAAGGAAAATGTTTCGATGATTCTGGAAAAGACACGTTCCGTATAGTCTTCCTTTAAGTCGTCGATGTCCAAATTCGTGGAGATGATGGTGGACTTCTTGTGCAGTGCGCGCTCGTTTAAGCACCTGAACAAAAGCGGAACGGTGATGCGTGTCTTAAACTCCGTTCCGAGGTCGTCGATGATCAAAAGGTCACAGCTGAAGATGTGATGCATGTGTCCCGCCGTGTCATGCGAAAAGGTGTTGTCGCCCATCAGCTCAAAGAGACCGGCGGCAGACGAGTACATCACGGAATACCCCTGCTTCATCAACGCCTTCGCCATGCAGGCGGACAAATACGTCTTTCCGGTGCCCACATTGCCGAAGAAGAGCAGGTTTTGCATGCCGGCAGGAAAGTCCGCAACGAACCTGCGCGCCTTTTCAAGAATCACGCGGTAACTGTCACGGTGCTCTGCGGGGTAGTTGTTCTCCGAAAGCGTGGAAAAATCCGGATAGGTTTCCAAATGAAACAGACCGGAGGTTTCAAACAGGAGCGTGATTTCTTTTTGCTTAAAGCAGTGGCACTTGACGCTGTTGCCGTTTTCATCCCGGACAAAACCGGTATCATGACAGTCCTGGCACTGACAGGGTGCGGACAGGTAGTCATTCGCAAGGTCATGTTCCTTTAAGAGCGCCGCCTTTTGCCGCGCGAGCGCATCCAGCTCTTTGTGCAGCGCATCCCTTGCGGTTTCGTCGCCGTTCAAGAGCTGCTTTCCGTAGAAGATGCTTAACTCCGCAGCCCGCTGCTCCAAGGCGGGATATGCGGGAATGGTTTCCCCGATAAAGTCGCGGCGCTTCTGGAGCTCCAGACGGTTTAAACGCTGCTGCTCCGAATAGCCGCGCATGATGGTCTCATATTGCTCGTTTGTCAGTGCCATTTCCCCTCCGGTGGCAAATTACTTTTTCAGCAGCTGTTCCTTGAGTGCCTCGTAGTCATAATCGCGCTGCTTAAAGTTCTTGTACTGGTTGAATGTGTTGTTTGCTGCCGCGCGTTCCTTCTTCTTTTTCTGTTCCGTACGGAAGGACGTGCTTTCCGCGCGTGCCTGCGTGATGGAAGTGATGCCGGCTTCATGCCATCGCGTCAGAATCCTGTCACAGTAATTGAGGCGGTTTGACTGTGTTTTCACCACGGTCATTTCACAGGCTTCCCGGATGACCTCCAACGGCATCGCGTACTCCTCCAGCCAGCGCGTGAAGTAGCTCGCCTCGATGTCCGTCAAGTTGTTGTTGCCCATGCCGAGATAATTCATGATGGTGTAGTAGTTCTTGTCATAGCGCGCAGACTGCTGCTTTGCTTCCTCCACGGTGGTAATCCCGTCATTGCTCCAGCCCAGTGCCACCGCCTTGATATAAGAGAAGCGACGCTTTCCGCGCTCTATACAATATTCTACCAGATAACGAATCAGATCATCGGAAAATTTGAGTTCGTCGCGGATAAAGTCAATGACGGACACATCCGTCGGGGAAAGCGGCCGGTCCATAAGATACTCAATGACATTCAGGATTTCAAGCCGCTTGGGATCCGCGGGATCGTGAAATGGTTCGGATGCTGCCGCCTGGCCGCTGAACGGAATCGTCTGCGACCGGGCGGGCAGTACCGTAACCGAAGAAACCCGTGTTTCGGGAATCAGGTTCTCGACGTGCAGTCCGGAAAGGTTCCCGTTTTGGTCGAACCGCGCATCCATCAGTCCGGTGCCGACCCAGTAATTAATTGCGCGCCTGATGTCCTGCACCGGATAATTGAACCGGTCCGCGAGGTCCACTTCATCCGTTGAGATGCCCGTGTGCATGGCGTAAAGCAGATACAGGTATACCTTAATCTGTACGTCGTTTGCCGCGGGCATATACGACTCGATGAAGGAATTGGAAACCGGCGTCATCGCCTCGTTCCCGGTCCCCTGATTGATTGAAACACGCCCCATCATAACATACATCCGTCCCATTTCCGCGGGGGAAAGTGCAGCCCCGCTGTTTCGTGAATTTGATTGTAGCATATCGGATTTCGGAAAGTATATGGTGAAAACGACGAGATTGGAGCCTTTTGTTTTTTTGACTGACACGGGTGGTTTTTTTCGTGGATTTTGTGGAAAAAGTGGAAAAACGTCTTCCGCAAAAGCCGGTGCCGCATTTCGGGAGTGCGTTATCCACAAGGGCAGGTGGGAAACGAAGGGCACAAAAAAGTGGAAAGCGTGGAAATCAGGCGCTGCCCAAGAGCGAATCCCCGATTTTAACGACATCTCCGGCCCCCATGGTTATCAACAGGTCACCTTTCGTGCAATTTTTCAGAAGAAATTTTTCAATTTCGTCAAAGGTCGGGAAATAATGGCAGTCGCACCCGTCTAAGACCATTTTGTCGCAGAGCGTCTTTGAGGAAACCCCCAGCGTGTCCGTTTCGCGTGCGGCATAAATATCCGCGAGCACCACCACGTCAGAGAGGGAGAGCGCCGTTGCGAATTCGTCAAACAGCGCCTTGGTGCGCGTGTAGGTATGCGGCTGGAAGACCGTGTAAATCTTGTTGTGCGGAACCTTTGCGGCAGCGGTTAAGGTCGCGGTAATCTCCGTCGGGTGATGCGCGTAGTCGTCGACAATGGTGACGCCGTGCAAATCGCCCTTGAATTCAAAGCGCCGGTGCGTTCCGGAAAAAGCGCTAAGCGCACGCGCAATGATGTCGCGCTCAACCTGCAACAGATCCGCCGCCACGCAGGCCGCCACGGAATTGAACACGTTGTGCATGCCGGGCACCTGCAGTTTGATTTCCTGCGTTGTGTTGTCCGGTCGGTGCAGCACATAAGAAGGATTCCCCTTGTCGTCGAAGGTGATGTCTGAGGGATAATAATCGCAGGTATCCGCCGCCCCGTAGGTGATGATGTTACAGGAAAGTCCCTTCGTGAAGTAGGAAACATCCTCGATGTCCGCGTTGATGATCAACGTTCCGTCATTGGGCAAAAGCGCGCAGAACTGACGGAAGGAATGGCGGATGTCATCAAGGTCCTTAAAGAAATCAAGGTGGTCCGCATCGATGTCAAGCACAATCCCGATGGTCGGGAAGAATTCCAGAAAGCTGTTGGTGTATTCGCAGGCTTCCGTCACGAAGGTGTCCGAATGCCCGACGCGGATGTTGCCGTGGATGGGCGGGAACACGCCGCCAATCGAAAGCGTGGGATCCGTATCCCCCTCCAGAAGAATCTGGGAGAGCATCGAGGTGGTCGTGGTCTTTCCGTGCGTGCCGCTTACGGCAACAGAAACGTTGTATTCCTTCATGAGTTGCCCCAAAAGGGTAGCCCTTGTCAGACAGGGGATGCCTTCTGTGCGTGCGCGCAAAAGCTCCTCGTTGTCGTCCTTGACGGCCGCCGTGTAGATGACTGCCTGAACGGGTCCGTGCAATTCCTTTGCCTTTTCCAGATTCTCTTCGGCCTGCCCGATAAAGACGGAAGCGCCCAGCGAGGAAAGGACGTCCGTTTGCTCCGACGCCTTTTTGTCGGAACCGGAAATCGAAAAGCCGCGGTCGAGCAGAATGTGCGCCAAGCCGCTCATCGAAATCCCGCCGATGCCGATGAAATAAAAATGAGAAGGTGAGTTAAAATCTATTTGCATAACATGCTCCTGCCTGAAATAATTCCTTCTTATAATATCACGAAAGAAGCGCCTGTGCTATGGGAATTCCCTTTTTCTGTGCAATATGGTAAGATATAGGTACCGAAACCGGATGGTTTTTGGTAAATATTACTTCATGCGGAAGGGACGAAGATGATCAAAAAAGAGATGATCGCCATGCTCTTAGCGGGAGGACAGGGGAGTCGTTTGGGAATCCTGACGGAGCGCATGGCAAAGCCTGCCGTATCGTTCGGCGGAAAGTACCGTATCATTGATTTTCCTTTGAGCAACTGTATTAATTCCGGTGTGGACACGGTGGGTGTTCTGACGCAGTACCGCCCGCTGAAGCTCAATACGCACATCGGCATCGGGATTCCGTGGGACCTTGACCGGAACATCGGCGGGGTGACCGTGCTGCCGCCGTACGAAAAAAACGCCGGCGCGGAATGGTATACGGGAACCGCGAACGCGATTTATCAAAACCTGGAGTACATGGAGTCTTATCATCCGGACTACGTGCTCATTCTTTCCGGCGACCATATTTACAAGATGGATTATGAGACCATGCTCGACTTCCACAAGAGCAAGGGCGCGGACGTCACGATTGCCGTTATGCCGGTGCCCATGGAGGAGGCGAAGCGTTTCGGTATCATGATTACGGACGAGGACCGCAGGATTGTGGACTTCGAGGAGAAGCCGGAGAACCCGCGCTCGAACCTCGCGTCGATGGGCATTTACATTTTCTCGTGGGAGGTGTTGAAGGACGCCTTGCTGCGCGGCGCGGATGAGGTCGCCCTCGATTTCGGAAAACACGTCATTCCCTACTGCAGGGAGAACAACCGCAACCTGTTTGCGTATCAGTTTGAAGGCTACTGGAAGGATGTCGGAACGCTGACCTCTTACTGGGAAGCGAACATGGAGCTCATCGACATCGTGCCGGAGTTCAACCTGTACGAGGAATACTGGAAGATTTACACGCAGTCGGAGACCGTGCCGCCGCAGTATTTCGGAAACGAATCCTCGGTGGAGCGCTCCATCATCGGCGACGGCTGCGAGATTCTGGGCGAGGTCTACAACTCGGTCATCGGCTCGGACGTCAAGATCGGAAAGGGCACGGTCGTCGACCATTCCATCATCATGAACCACACGGTGATCGGTGAGAACTGCAACATTGAAAAGGCAATCATCGCGGAGGACGTGACGGTGGGCAACGGCGTCCACATGGGCGAGGGCGCGGAAGCCGAAAACGATACGGCGCCGGAAATCTATACCGGCGGGCTCGTGACGATCGGGGAACAGAGCGTGATTCCTTCGGGCGTTTCCATCGGAAAGAACACGATGGTCTTCGGAAACACGACGGCGTCCGATTATCCGGACAGACACCTTGCAAGCGGAAAAACATTCATCAAAGGGGAGGGGACGGTATGAGAGCTCTTGGACTTGTTCTTGCGGGCGGATCCTCGAACCGTATGAAGCAACTGACACGCCGCCGCGCGATTTGCGCGATGCCCATCGCGGGCTTTTACCGCAGCATCGATTTTGCGCTGTCGAACATGACCAACTCGCACATCCAGACGGTGGCGGTCTTTACGCAGTACAACGCGACGAGCTTAAACCAGCATTTGAGCTCCTCGAAGTGGTGGGACTTCGGACGTAAGCAGGGCGGGCTCTACATCATTCCGCCCGCGGTGACGCATGATTCGAGCAACTGGTACCGCGGCACGGCAGATGCGATGATTCAGAACCTGAACTTCTTAAAGGAATCGCACGAGCCCTACGTCATCATCACGTCCGGGGACTGCATCTTCAAGATGGACTTCAACAAGGTTTTGGAGTACCACGTCCACAAGCAGGCGGACATCACGATTGTGACAAAGGATTTGCCGGAGGACGTCGAGACAGAGCGCTACGGCACGGTTTCCTTAGATCCGACCAACCGCGTGATCGACTTCGAGGAGAAGCCCGTGGTCGCAAAGTACCACACCGTTTCCTGCGGCATCTACATCATCCGCAGAAGACAGCTCATCGAGCTTTTGGAGAAGTGCGCGGCGGAAGGGCGCTATGACTTTGTGACGGACATTCTCATCCGCTACAAGGACATCAAGCGCATCTATGCGTACCGCTTAAAGAATTACTGGAGTAACATCGCCTGCGTGGAGGATTACTACAAGGCGAACATGGACTTTTTGAAGCCGGAAATCCGGGACTATTTCTTCCGCGAAAACCCGGGCATCTACACGAAGGCAGATGACCTTCCGCCCGCGAAATACAACGTGGGGGTGAAGGTGCACAACGCGCTCATTTCCAACGGCTGCATCATCAACGGCACCGTGGAGGACTCCGTGATTTTCAAGAAGTCCTTTGTGGGCAACAACTGCTACATCAAGAACGCGATTATCTTAAACGATGTCTATATCGGCGACAACTCGCACATCGAAAACTGCATCGTGGAGAGTCACTGCACGATTCAGGCAAACTCTTACTTCAAGGGCGAGGAGGAGATCCGCATCATCGAGGAGGACAACGACCGCTTTGTCATTTGATGCCTTTGATTGTCAGTCTACAGTCAAAGTTGCAGGAGTTTTTTTAAGTGTTATAATGGACCATTAAGTAACAATTATGAGGGGGCAATATGACAATTACAGATGTACGAGTAAAGAAAGTTGCAAAAAAGGGTAAAATGCGCGCTGTTGTGTCCGTGACCTTTGACAATGCGTTTGTGGTTCACGACATCAAGGTGATTGAAGGTGACAAAGGGCTCTTCATCGCGATGCCCAGCAAGAAATCCCCGGAGGGTGAGTTCCGTGACATCGCGCATCCGATCAACGCGGAGTCCCGCAAGGAGATTCAGGACGAGGTATTAAAGGCATACGAGCTTGCGCCCGAGGCGGAAGAAGCCGAAGCGGAAGCGCCGCCTTTTGCATAAGCAACCACTCAACGGACGTATCAAAACTTCAGGACATGGAACGGGAAAGAAACGGCTTGTTTTCCTTCTTTCCGCGTCTTTTTGCGCGTGGAAATAAGAAAGCACAAAAGGAAGATTTACGGGACATGATTATCATCGCGGGACTGGGAAATCCGGAGCCGAAGTATGACGGGACCAGACACAACGTCGGGTTCGAAACACTTGACGCGCTCTCAGAGGCAACCGGCATTTCCTTAACGACACACAAATTCGACGCGCTCTTCGGGCGGGGCGAGATCGCCGGAAAAAAGGTGATGCTGGTCAAGCCCCTGACGTACATGAATTTGAGCGGCGAAGCGCTTCGACAAATCACACGCTACTACAAAACGGAGGACGTGCATCAACTCATCGTCATTTCTGACGATGTGGAGCTGGACGTTGGCGTCATCCGGATTCGCAAGGGCGGAAGCGCCGGCGGGCACAACGGATTGAAGTCCATCATCAAGGAGCTGGGCGATGACGGCTTCCAGCGGATCCGCGTGGGCGTGGGCAAGAAGCCCGCGCAGTACGACATGGTCAACTGGGTGCTGGGACACTTCGGAAAGGAAGACAAGGAAACCATCGCGCTCGTGAAAAAGGAAGCGGCGGATGCCGCGGTGATGATTGTGGAGCAGGGCGCGGATGCCGCCATGAACCGCTACAACGGGGTTCGTCTATGAGGGCCTTAAACGCCCCGCTTGGTCAATCGGAAGATTTCAAAGCGCTTCAAAAAGCGTTTGCAAAACAGGGTGCTGCGCTTTGCGCAAGCGGCTGTATCCCGGTGCAGAAGCTGCACCTTTTGGATGCGCTCAGCGGCGATTACCCGTACCGGCTGCTTGTGACACATTCCGACGCGCAGGCAAAGGAGCTTCTAAACGACCTTTTATTCTTTGACAGAACCGCCACCTTCTTTCCCGCCAAGGATCTGATTTTCTATAAGGCGGATGTTCACGGAAACGAACTGATCAGGGAACGCATGAAAACGGTGCGGCGCATTCTTGAGAAAAAGCGCGTCACCGTTGTGACGACCTTTGCAGCCTTAATGGCGCCGCAGGTTTCGCTCTCAACCATCAAAAAACACGTGCTGCATCTGGATAAAAAGATTCCCATGGAGGAGCACGCTATCGCGGAGCTTCTGACGAAGATGGGTTACCTGCGCGTCTATCAGGTGGAGGACAAGGGACAGTTTGCCGTGCGCGGCGACATCATCGACGTCTTTGACTTAACGGAGGACAACCCCTACCGGATTGAGCTCTGGGGCGATGAGATTACGAGCATAAGAAGCTTTGATATTTTGAGCCAAAGAAGCGTGGAGCGCTTAGACGCCATCGACATCTATCCCGCGACCGAGATGCTTTTGTCAAGGCGCCGCCTCGAGGACGGATTTTCCAAAATGGAAAAGGAGTGGACGGCGCGCGTGAAGGAGCTGCGGGATGCCTTTCATACGGAGGAGGCGCACCGGCTGAAGGTACGGATGGAGGAATTAAAGGAAGCGGTCTTTGAGCTTGACGCGGATGCGAACTTAGAAGGCTTTTTGCATTACTTCTATCCGGCGCGCGCTTCGTTTCTTGACCTGTTTCCGGAGGAGCAGACCGCGGTCTTTCTGGATGAGCCCTTACGCATGGAGGAGCAGGGGCGGTTTGTCTATGAGGAGTTTGTCGAAAGCATTTTACACCGCGCACAGAACGGCTACGCCCTTCCCGGGGAGCAGCATCTCTTGTTCACCGTCGAGGAGAGCGCACACAGCCTGGCACGGTTCCGCACGCTGCAGTTGCGCGGTCTTTTGTCCGGCAAAGAGGAAACACTCTTTGTGCCGGAAAAAGAAGTCGCGCTTCACGCGCAGTCGATTGCGCCCTACAACAACAGCTTCGATGCCTTGATCAGGGATTTAAAGCATTACCGCAAGGAGCACTACCGCATTCTGTTGCTGTGCGGCTCGCGCTCGCGTGCAAAGCGCCTGACACAGGACGTAACGGATGCCGGTGTGAGCGCCTTTTACAGCGAGGACCCGGGCCGCGAATTGAGCGCGGACGAGGTCATGACCTACTACGGTCAGATCAGCAGAGGCTTTGCATATCCGGAGTTAAAGTTTGCGGTCATCTCGGAAAGCGACATCTTCACGGGACGGGAAAAGAAGCGCCGCAAAAAGAAGTTCAAGGGCGACGGGGAAAAAATCACGTCGTTTGCGGACTTGAAGGTGGGCGACTATGTCGTGCATGAGGACCACGGCCTTGGTATCTATCAGGGCATTGAGCAGATTACGGTCGATCACGTCATCAAGGACTACATGAAGGTCTCCTACCGCGACGGCGGCAATCTCTTCGTGCCGGTTGCGGGATTAAACGTCTTGCAGAAGTACGCTTCCGCGGATGCGTCCCACAAGATGAAGTTGAACAAGCTGGGAAGCGCGGAATGGACGAAGACCAAGGCGAAGGTGGAAAGCGCGGTCGAGGAAATCGCGCAGGACTTGATTGCACTGTACGCAAAGCGGCAAAGCGCGAAGGGCTTTGTGTTCTCGCCGGATACCGTTTGGCAAAAGGAATTCGAGGAAGCCTTTCCCTTTGATGAGACAACGGATCAGTTGACCGCAATCGAGGCGGTGAAGGGCGACATGGAAAGCGAAAAAATCATGGACCGCCTGGTCTGCGGCGATGTGGGCTTTGGCAAAACGGAGGTCGCGATTCGCGCCGCCTTCAAGGCGCTGCAGGACAACAAGCAGGTGGCGGTTTTGGTTCCCACGACGATTCTGGCGCAGCAGCATTACAACACCTTCGTGCGCCGCTTCAAAAACTTCCCCGTGAAGATTGACATGCTTTCACGCTTCCGCACGCAGGGCGAGCAGCGCCGCACAGTCGAGGGCTTGAAGAAGGGCAGCGTCGACATCGTGATCGGCACGCACCGACTGTTGAGTAAGGACGTTGCGTATAAGGATTTGGGACTTTTGGTCGTTGACGAGGAACAGCGCTTCGGCATATCCCATAAGGAAAAAATCAAGAAGCTCAAGGACACGGTCGACGTTCTGACACTGACCGCGACCCCCATCCCCAGAACGCTGCACATGTCGCTTGTGGGCATTCGTGACATGTCACTTCTGCGTGAGCCGCCCTTGGACCGGCAGCCCATTCAGACCTTCGTGAGCGAATACAACGAGGAGCTTGTGCGCGAGGCGATTTTACGTGAGGTCGGACGCGGCGGACAGGTCTACTATGTATACAACCGCGTGAACACGATTGCGGATGTCGCCGCGAGCATTTCGAAGCTTGTGCCGGAGGCGCATGTCGCCTTTGCGCACGGACAGATGCAGGAGGCGGAGCTGGAGCGCATCATGTACGAGTTCATTGACGGGACGATCGATGTGCTCATCTCGACGACCATCATCGAGACAGGCTTAGACATCCCGAACGTCAACACGATGATTGTGCATGACTCCGATCAGATGGGCTTGGCGCAGCTTTACCAGTTGCGCGGGCGCGTGGGAAGAAGCAGCCGCACCGCTTACGCGTTTTTGCTCTACCGCAGAAACCGGCTCCTGCGCGAGGTCGCGGAAAAACGCTTGACCGCAATCCGTGAGTTCACGGATTTAGGGTCCGGTTATAAGATTGCGATGCGGGATTTGGAAATCCGCGGCGCCGGAAACCTTCTTGGAAGGAAGCAGTCCGGGCACATGGCGGCGGTGGGCTACGACCTTTACTGCAAGATGTTAAACGATGCCATCACGCGCATGAAGAACAACGGGGAGGAAGTGAAGGAGTCCTTCACGACCTTCGTCGATCTCGACATCGATGCCTTCATCCCATCGGAATACATTTTGAACGAGGAGCAGAAGCTGGAAATCTACCAGCGGATTGCGCTTTTAAGCAATGCCGCGGAGGCGGAGGATATGCTGGAGGAGCTTTTGGACCGCTTCGGCCCTGCGCCGCTTCCGGTGCAAAACCTGATTCGCATTGCGCTCTTGCGCGGGCGGGCAAACGCGTTTGATGTCACGGAAATCAAACAACAGGGTATGCTGCTTGTCTTTAAGATGAAGGTTGACGCTCGTATCGACCCCGCGGGGATTCCGGCGCTGGTGCAGGATTACGACGGGGCGCTGCTTTTGCGTACGCGCACGATTCCGCAGTTTGAGCTGTTGCTGGAGCAGAAGGATGCGGACGTTCTGGCAAAGAGCGAACAACTGATCGCGGCCTTCGAGGAAAGGCTAATGCCACATTAATCCTGGAATTGTGTATAATAGAGGGTAACGCGAACAGCAAGAAGGATCGGAAATGGAAATACAGGAATGGATCGCGCTGATCGGCGGACTGATCGGCGGCTTATCACTTTTTTTGTACGGAATGAATATCATGTCGGGCGGCTTAACGAGGCTCTCCGGCGGAAAACTGGAAGGCCTTTTGGCGCAGGTGACGTCGAATAAGCTTCTGGCGTGGTTCTTCGGCATCGGGGTGACGGCGCTGGTGCAGTCGTCCTCCGCGTCGACCGTTATGGTGGTGGGGTTGGTCAATTCCGGCATCATGAAGCTGACGCAGGCCGTGAACGTGATTCTGGGCGCGAACCTGGGCACCACCTTTACCGCGTGGCTCTTGTCCTTAAACGCGATCAGCTCCGACAACCTGGTTTTGAGCCTGTTTAAGCCCGTGACCTTCACGCCGTTTTTGGCGCTGGCCGGTATCATTCTTTACATGTTTACCGACACGGAAAAGAAGAAGAATACGGGTACCATCCTGTTAGGGTTTTCGGTGCTGATGTTCGGCATGCAGATGATGTCAAACGCGGTCTCGCCCTTGAAGGACATCCCGGCGTTCATCTCGTTTTTGACACGGTTTACGAATCCCCTCATCGGGTTTGCGGTGGGTCTTATCTTTACGATGGTCGTGCAGTCGAGCGCGGCGACAATCGGTGTGCTGCAGGTACTCTCGCTCTCGGTGGGGATGAATTACGCGATGGCGATTCCGGTGGTCATCGGTTCGGAGGTGGGCACCTGCATCACCGCCATCCTTTCGTCCATCGGCGCGGGGACGGGCGCGAAGCGGACCGCATGCATGCATTTGTCGTTCAACGTCATCAAGGCGGCGGTGTTCATGGCCGGGTTTTATACGTTGAACGCGGTGTTTCACTTTTCGTTTCTGGAAAGCGCTGCCGGCATGGCGGGCATCGCCGCGGTGCATACGCTGGTGAACCTCGTTGCCTCGCCCTTGATGCTGCCGTTCTCCGATGTGCTTGTAAAGCTAGCCTGCAGGCTCATTCCGGACAGGGAGCAGGATGCGGTTGCGGCTGAAGACAAACCGCAGGGCGCTTCCGCGGCGCTGTACTTACCGCGTCTTGAGCCGCGCTTTTTGAATACGCCCGCCTTTGCCATCCGCCAGGCATACCTCACGGCGGAGGAGATGGCGAAGATTACGCAGAAGGCGGTGGAGAAGGCAATCTCTTTGATCGGGGATTACGACAGTGAGGCTGCGAAGGAGGTCGAGTCGCTGGAGGACCTTTCCGATTTGTACGAGGACCGCATCGGCACCTACCTTGTGCGGTTGACAAAACAAACGCTTGCGGAGGACGACAACGCGCGTCTGACGATTTTGTTGCACTGCATCACGGACTTTGAGCGCATCGCGGACCATGCGTTGAACTTACGGCAGACCGCGCAGAGCATGCAGGAGAACGAACGCGTCTTTACGAAGAAGACCGCGCTGGAGTTTAAAATCTTCACGGACGCAATCCGGGAGATTGTGCAGCTGACGGTCGACATGTTTGTGAACGAGGATGCTTCGCTCGCGAAGCAGGTCGAGCCGCTCGAGGATGTGATTGACGAGCTGCACGATATCCTGCGGCGCAACGACATGCGGCGGCTGCGCGAGAACAAGTACTCCATCGGGACGGGCTTTGACTTGAACGACATCGGCGCGAACTACGAGCGTATCGCGGACCACTGCTCGAACATCGCAATCTGCATGCTCGAGGCGGCAAAGAGCAACTACGACCCGCATGCCGCCTTAAAACAACTGGATAAAACGGAAGAAAGTGCCTTTGACCATGCGGTCAGGTATTACAAAGAAAAATATGCATTCCCGTCGAACGGGTAAGGAGGAAGGATATGCAAGGAAGAACACATACCTGCGGAGAGCTGCGGTTAACGGACGCGGGAAAGGACGTGACACTGTGCGGATTTTTGGAAAACTTCCGCGAGGTGGGCGCGACATTGGGCTTTGTCGTACTGCGTGATTTTTACGGCACCACACAGATTGTCATCGAAACGGAAGACATGATGGCGCAGGTGAAGGCAATCAATAAAGAGTCGACCATTTCCGTGACGGGCACCGTGCGGGAGCGCTCCTCAAAGAACGATAAGATTGCGACCGGCGAGATCGAGGTCCTTCCGAAGGAAGGCGGCATCACCGTTCTGGGTGCCTGCAGGCACAACGAGCTGCCCTTTGAGGTGAACCGTTCGAAGGAAGCGGATGAAAACACCAGATTAAAGCACCGCTATCTTGATTTGCGCAACCCTGCGATGCGCGATAACATCGTGCTGCGCTCACGCGTCATTGCGGCATTGCGCGCTTCGATGATTGAACATGACTTTTTGGAAATCACGACACCGATCCTAACGGTGTCTTCCCCGGAGGGCGCAAGAGACTACCTTGTGCCGGCAAGAAAGCACCCCGGAAAATTCTACGCCCTGCCGCAGGCGCCGCAGCAGTTCAAGCAGTTGCTCATGACCAGCGGTATCGATCGTTACTTCCAGATTGCGCCCTGCTTCCGCGATGAGGACGCAAGAGGCGACAGAAGCCCAGGCGAGTTTTACCAGCTTGATATGGAGATGAGCTTTGCCTCGCAGGAGGATGTCTTTGCCATCATTGAGGATGTCTTACCGCCGGTGTTTGCGCAGTACGGTCTGTATGACCGCGCATCAAGCGCACCCTTTGTCCGGATTCCCTACCGTGAGGCGATGGAAACCTTCGGCACGGACAAGCCGGATTTGCGCATCGATTTGCGCGTGCAGGATGTGACGGATTTATTTGCGGGCTGCGGCTTTGGACCGTTTGCGGAAGGCAGGGTCAAGGCGGTCAAGGTCACAAACTGCAACGAGTCGCGCAAGACAATCGACAAGCTCTTTGCGGAGGTCGAGGTCGTCGCGGGCGCAAAGCCCTACTGGTTTAAGATGGATGAGACGGGTGCCGTTGCGGGCGGCATCGCGAAGTTTGTCAACGGCGAGGCGGAAGGCGCAAGCGACATCAAGGACAAGGTTGCCAGTGCGCTTTCCTTACAGCCCGGTGACTTTGTCGCGCTTGCGGGCGGTGATGAGGCACAGGCGTTAAAGACGGCGGGTGTTCTGGTGAAGACCCTGGGTGCCGCAATCGAGGGGCACATGGACAAGGAGCAGTACGCCTTCTGCTGGATTGTGGACTTTCCGATGTACGAAATCGGGGAGGAGAGCGGCGAGATGGAGTTCTGTCACAACCCGTTCTCGATGCCTTCGGGCGGGCTCGACACCTTATTGAAAGCGGAGAGAGGTGAGATTGATCCCTTAGACATCATGGCGGACCAGTACGACCTTGTCTGCAACGGTGTGGAGCTTTCCTCCGGCGCTGTCAGAAACCACGATCCGGAAATCATGGTCAAGGCATTCGAGATGGTGCGCTTAACGGAGGACGACGTGAAGGCGAAGTTCCCCGCGATGTATGAAGCGTTCACCTACGGCGCGTCGCCGCACGCCGGTATTGCACCCGGCATCGACCGCATGATCATGCTGCTTGCCGGTGAGGAATCGATTCGCGAAATCATTCCCTTCCCCATGAACAAGAACGCGCAGGACATTTTGATGGGCGCACCCGGGGAAGTCACCGATGCACAGCTTAAAGAATTAAACATCGCGGTCACGGCAACACCGGAAGCATAAACCGCAAGCGAAACAGAAGTAAAACAAGATGGCATTTACACACCTGCACGTCCATACGGAATACTCTCTCCTTGACGGCCTGAACAAAATCAAGGATTATGTCGCGCGCTTAAAGGAGCTTGGGATGACGGCCGGTGCCATCACGGACCACGGCGCCATGTTCGGTGTCGTGGACTTTTATAAGGAGGCGACCGCGCAGGGAATCAAGCCCATCCTGGGCTGCGAGGTTTACGTCGCGCCGGGCAGCCGCCACGAGAAGGAGGGCGGCAGCGGCGAGGACCGTTACTACCACATGATTCTTCTGGCGGAGAACAACTTAGGCTACGAGAACTTAACACACATCGTCTCGAAGGGCTACACGGAAGGCTACTATTATAAGCCGCGCGTTGACAGGGAGCTGTTGGAGCAATACCATGAGGGCATCATCGCAACCAGCGCCTGCCTTGCCGGCGAGATTCCGCGCCTTCTGATGCGCGGTCTTCTGCGCGAGGCAGAAGAGACTGCGTTGAAGTTTGACGAGATGTTCGGGCACGGCAACTTCTTTTTGGAGCTGCAGGACCACGGCATTCCGGAACAGCGCACGGTCAACGAGCATCTTGTCGCCATGGCAAGGAAGCTCGACATTCCGCTCATCGCAACGGGCGACTGCCACTACACGAAAAAAGAAGACACGGGACCGCATGACGTCATGCTGTGCATCCAGACGGGTGCAAAGCTGGCGGACGAGGACCGCATGCGGTATCAGGAGGGTGAGTTCTACATCAAATCGGAGGAGGAGATGCGTGCCCTCTTTCCTTACGCACCGGAGGCGATTGAGAACACGAATAAAATCGCGGAGCGCTGCAACGTCACGCTCACCTTCGGCGAGACGAAGCTGCCTAAGTTCGCGGTACCCGAAGGGTATGACGCGTGGACCTATTTAAACAAGCTTTGCAACGACGGTCTCATCGAGCGTTACGGCAGTGTGACGAATGAGCTGCAGGAGCGCCTTGACTTTGAGTTGAACGTCATCCGGAACATGGGCTATGTCGATTACTTCCTGATTGTCTGGGACTTCATCAACTACGCGAAGCAAAACGGCATCGCCGTGGGACCCGGGCGCGGCAGTGCGGCAGGCAGCATCGTTTCTTACTGTTTAAAGATTACCAACATCGATCCCATCAAGTACGACCTGCTCTTTGAGCGGTTCTTAAATCCGGAGCGGATTTCGATGCCGGATATCGACATCGACTTCGAGGACGAACGCCGCGGCGAGGTCATTGACTATGTAACCGAAAAATACGGCGCGGACCATGTCACACAGATCATTACCTTCGGCACGCTGGGCGCGAAGGGCGTCATCCGCGATGTGGTGCGTGTCATGGATCTTCCCTACGACTACGGCGACAACTTATCCAAGATGATTCCGAACGAGTTGAACATGACGCTCGACAAGGCGCTCAAGCAAAACCGCGAGCTGAAGGCGCTCTACGACACGGACCCGCAGGTGCATCACATCTTTGAAGTGTGCAAGCGCTTGGAGGGGCTGCCCAGACAAAGCTCCGTCCACGCGGCGGGCGTCGTGATCTGTTCGGAGCCCGCGGAGAATCTGATTCCCTTAGCCAGGGCGCAGGACGGCAGCACGACGACGCAGTTCACGATGACAACCATCGAGGAGCTGGGACTCTTGAAGATGGACTTCCTGGGGCTCAGAACCCTGACCGTGATCAAGGACGCGGTGGAAAGTGCCAACGCGTTTTTGGGCGCGGAGCCCGGCGACGCGGAGTACATCGACATCGACAAAATCGATTACGACGACAAGGATGTGTTGAAGATGATTGGCTCCGGTCATGACGAGGGCATCTTCCAGTTGGAATCGGAGGGCATGCAGTCCTTCATGAAGGACTTAAAGCCGCAGAACTTGGAGGACATCATCGCGGGCGTTTCGCTTTACCGCCCGGGTCCCATGGACTTCATTCCGCAGTACATTGCGGGCAAGCGCGACCAGCACAACGTGACCTACGCGACGCCGGAGCTGGAGCCCATCCTAAAGGCAACCTACGGCTGCATCGTGTACCAGGAGCAGGTCATGCAGATTGTGCAGCAGTTGGGCGGCTATACCTTAGGACGCGCGGATCTGGTGCGCCGCGCGATGAGCAAAAAGAAGCAGCAGGTCATGGAGGTCGAGCGCAACAACTTCGTGTACGGCAACGCGGAGGAAAACGTGCCGGGCTGCAAGGCGAAGGGAATCGATGAGAAGGTCGCAAACGGCATCTACGACTCCATGATGGACTTTGCGAAGTACGCCTTCAACAAATCGCATGCCGCGTGCTACGCGGTGGTGGCTTACCAGACCGCATGGTTAAAGTATTATTATCCCGTGGAATTCATGGCGGCCTTGATGACGAGCGTTATCTCGAATTCCACGAAGCTTTCGAATTACATCATGACCTGCAAGAGCATGGGCATTAAGCTTTTGCCGCCGGACGTCAACAAGGGTCAGGCGCAGTTTGCGGTCACGGAAATAAAGGATGATGAAGACGGCTACGGCAAGGGCATCCTGTATGCCTTAACCGCAATCAAGGGCGTGGGGCGCGGCGTCATCGACGCCATTGTGAAGGAGCGCGAAACCAACGGCGACTACCGCGACTTCAATGACTTCCTAACCAGGGTCGACCGCGCGAAGTGCGACGTGACAAAGCGCACCGTCGAAAACTTCATCAAGGCGGGTGTCTTTGACTCCTTTAACGGACCCAGAAACCAGTACATGATCGTTCACGCGCACATGATGGACATGCTGCACAAGCGCGCGCAAAGCTCCATTGCGGGCCAGATGACGCTCTTTGATTTGGCGAGCGACGAGGATAAGAAAAACTACGACATTCACTATCCGGACGTGCCGGAGTTCGACAACGAAACACTGCTTGCCTACGAAAAGGAGGTCTTGGGCATCTATCTTTCCGGGCATCCTTTGGACGCGGTGCTGGATGTCTGGAAAAAGAAAATCACCTGCATGACGACGGACTTCTACGCGGACGAGGAGACGGGCGAGCCGAAGGTGGAGGACAATCAACGGGTCGTTGTGGGCGGTCTCGTTTCGGAGAAACGCATCAAGTATACCAAGACGGATCAGGTGATGGCCTTTGTCATTTTGGAAGACATGGTGGGCGCGATTGAGGTTGTGGTCTTCCCGCGTGTTTACGAGAAGGCGGGAAAGACGCTGCAGGAGGACGCAAAGGTCTTAATCAAGGGTCGCGTCCAGACAACGGACATGCAGGACGCGAAGCTCATTGCGGAGGAGGTCATCTCCTTTGACGATCTTCCCCGCGAGCTCTGGATCCGCTTCGACGACTTTGCGGATTACGAGAAGCGTGCCGGAATCGTCGACGACCTGATTGAAGCGCACCGCATGCAAAAGGCGGCGCTTCCGGAGGAGCTGAAGGTGAACTTCACGGATGTCGTCTGGATCTACCTCTCAAAGGAAAAACAAAGAAAGCCCCTGCCCGCTTCGCAGCACGTCAAGATTGACGACGAGCTCTTAGCGCGGTTTACCGACGCCTTCGGAAAAGAGAATCTTACGGTCCGCTAAAAAATCCCCTCAAAATGGCACGTTCATTCTTGCCAATTCTTACTATTTGCGCTAAAATTAGAATTGTCAGAAAATTCAGACGTAAGATTACGGTCATTTACCGGATTTGGAGGGTTTCTATGGCAAAACAGGTCAAGACCATCGGAGTACTGACATCGGGCGGCGACGCGCCGGGCATGAACGCGGCGATCCGCGCGGTGACCAGAAAAGCAATCAAGAACGGGCTCAAGGTCAAGGGCATCAAGAAGGGCTATATGGGGCTCTTGAACGAGGAAATCGTTGATTTTGAGTGGCGCAGCGTCGCGGACATCATCCAGCGCGGCGGCACAATCTTAGGCACCGCCCGCTGTCTCGAGTTCGTGGAAGAGGAAGGACAACGGCGGGGCGCGGAAATCTGCAGGAAGCACGGAATCGACGGCATCATCGTCATCGGCGGCGACGGCAGCTACCGCGGGGCGCAGGCACTGTCCCACCAGGGCATCAATACGATCGGTATTCCCGGAACCATTGACTTGGACATTGCCTGCACCGAATATACGATCGGGTTTGATACGGCGGTCAACACGGCGATGAGCGCAATCGATAAGGTGCGCGACACCTCCTCCTCGCATGAGCGCTGCAACGTCATCGAGGTCATGGGCCGGCACGCGGGCTACATCGCTTTGTGGTGCTCCATCGCAAACGGCGCGGACGACATCCTGATTCCGGAAAAATACGATTACGACGAACAAAAGATCATCGATAACATCATTGTCAACCGCAAGCGCGGCAAGACGCACCACATCATCATCAATGCGGAGGGCATCGGGCACTCCGGCTCCATGGCAAGGCGCATCGAGGCGGCGACCGGCATCGAGACCAGAGCGACCATTCTGGGCTCCATCCAGCGCGGCGGCTCCCCGTCCTGTAAGGACAGGGTCTATGCTTCGACGATGGGCTGCTTCGCGGCGGACTTGATGGCGGAGGGCAAAACCAACCGCGTCGTCTGTTACAAGGACGGTGATTATACCGACCTCGACATCGATGAGGCGCTCGCAATGCAGAAATCGATCAGCGAATACCAGTATGAGATCGCGAAATCGATTCTGTAACGCATTCTGAGATGATTCGTTCCGCATCCAATCAAAAAATCAAAAGCGTCATTGCGCTCCGCGACAAAGCAAAGGTCCGGCGGGCGCAGGGCGCTTTTCTCATCGAAGGAATTCACCTGTTATCTGAAGTGAGGAAGGAGGATGTTTTGGAGGCCTTCGTCTCCGAATCCTTCCTGCAAAAAGCGGACAAAAACGCACTCAAAAAATTGCAGGCGGTATGTCCACAATATGAGATGTTGACCAATCCGGTTTTTTTGAAGATTTCCGACACAAAGACACCGCAGGGCGTTCTTGTGGTCGTGAAGCGATCAAACCGGTCAGCAGAAGACCTGTTCGCTCACGCGCCGGAAGGGAAAAAACCGTTGCTCCTGTTATGTGAGCGGATTCAGGATCCGGGGAATCTGGGCACAATCCTTCGTACGGCGGAGGCAGCAGGCGCAACAGGCGTTATTATAAGCAGTGATTCCGTGGACCCCTACAGTCCCAAGGTGGTGCGGGCAACCATGGGCGCCATCCTGCGCATCCCCTTTGCAACGGTCGAATCGGTGACCGAAGCGGTCAATCTTTGCAAGGCAAACGGAACGCCTGTTTACGCGGCAACACTTGAAAAAGCACAGTCTTATGATACAATATCCTATAAAGGACCCTGCGCCTTCGTTGTGGGCAACGAGGGAGAGGGGCTTTTACCGGAAACAATAGCGGCTGCTACACAAAACGTTTTTATCCCCATGGAGGGGAAGACGGAGAGCCTCAACGCGGCGATTGCATCCGCACTGTTATTATATGAAGCAAACCGGCAAAGGAGGAACGGGCAATGACGATTGGATTTATCGGCATGGGGAATATGGCACGCGCAATCATCGGCGGAATCTTGAAGAAGGGCATCGTTGACGCGACGGACATCGTGGGCAGCGCCCATACGGAGGAGACCTGCGCGCGCATGGAAACGGAATTCGGCATCCGGACAACGACCTCAAACGCGCAGGTTGCAAAAGAATCAGATGTTTTGATATTGGCGGTGAAGCCGCAGTACTTCAAGGTTGTCATCGCGGACATCATGGATGTCGTGGATGTGGAGAAGCTCATCATCTCCGTGGCGGCCGGAAAGACCATCAAGTGGATTGCGGAGGAATTCGAAAAGCCCGTGAAGGTTGTCCGCGTCATGCCCAACACCGCCGCGCTGGTGGGAGAAGGGTGCGCGGCTTTGTGCCGGAATGAGAACGTTTCGGATGAAGACCTTTCATTTGCAATGCAATTGATGCACTCGGTGGGAACGGCGAGCGTTGTCCCGGAAAACTTAATGGATGTTGTCTGCGGGATTTCCGGCGCCCCCGCCTATGTCTTTATGATGATCGAAGCCATAGCGGACGCTGCCGTTGCGGACGGCATGCCCCGCATCCAGGCGTATCCCTTCGCCGCCCAGACGGTTTTGGGCGCGGCCCGGATGGTTTTGGAAACCGGCAAGCATCCCGGAGAATTAAAGGATATGGTGTGCTCGCCCGGCGGCACCACCATTGAAGCGGTCAATATATTGGAAGAAGAAGGATTCCGCGGCGCCGTGTTTGACGCGGTCCGCGCGTCTACGGAAAAGTCCTCGCGTTTGTAACAATCATAAATTGAGGGGCATTTCCAAATTAAATCTCAAATTTGACAACTGCCTTCATTTTTGCTAATATTTTCTTTATCTGCTGTAACAATTCCGTAACAATTTTGTGCGGCAGGTAGAGAGGTAAGTTATCATGAGCAAAAAAATGAGCGCTTCGATTATCGTGCTCGGGCTGATCTTCATTCTTTTGAGTGTCGCGGTGACAACCGTCGCGGCGCAGGAGCTGGTCGCCCTGAACACGGAAGAGGTCGAGGCGACAGAATCAATGGACTCTCTCTGGGACCTGAGTGCCGGCGTGGCGACCTTCGTGAACCCGTCGGTCGAGACCTCGTCCGAGGAAGAGACAAAGGTCGCACTGGAAAATGCGGCGACCCTGGCACAGACACCGGAGGAAGAGGAAGAGGCCCCCGCCGGAATCGTGATGTCTGACGCGGGAGACACCCTGGACGTCATGGCGGATCCAAATGAGGAGGCGGAAGTCGTGGGCTTCTTATATGAAGACTGCGGCGGAAAGATTATCGAACAAAAGGACGGGTGGACCTTAATCCGCTCCGGCGACTTGGTGGGCTGGGCGAAGGACGAAGACCTCGCATTTGACGATAAGGCGGTGGAGATGGCGCAGGAAGCCGGACAGAGCATCGTCATCGTCACAACCGGAGCCCTGCGGGCCAGAACCGCACCGGAACAAAGCGCGGAGGTCGTGACCGTACTTGCCCGCGGCGAGGAGCTGGACTTCATCGAGGATCTGGGCGAGTGGATCGCGGCGGACTTTAATAATGAAGTGGTTTATCTCGCATCGGAATATGTTTCGCGGGATTTCACCGTGGACACCGGCGAGACCGTGGAGGAAATCGAGGCGCGTGAGGAAGCAAAGCGCTTGGAGGAAGAGCGTCTTGAGAAGGAAGCCGCGGAATTAGAGGAAGCGGAAGCAAAGAAGCGCGAAGAGGAAGCAAAAAAGATTGAGGAAGCGCAGGCGGCCGCGTTCCTGGAGGCGCAGGCAGCGGCGGAAGCGGCGGCGGCAGCGGCTTTGACGCAGGCTACAACGGAAGCACAGCCGGCACCGGTCGCGGCAAACCCCACGGACGAACAGATTGCGCAGATGCTTGAGGCACAGGCGGCACTGGAAGCGGCACAACGTGCGGCAGCCACCCAGGCGGCGGCAGCGGCGGCAACGCCGGAGGATGTCAGGCTTTTGGGCGCCCTCATCTACTGCGAGGCAGGCAACCAGAGCTACGAAGGCAAGGTCGCGGTGGGCGCGGTGGTCATGAACCGTGTCAAGAGCAGCCGCTATCCCAATACGATTGACGGCGTCATCCGGGCTTCGGGTCAGTTTACGCCGGTCAGAAGCGGCAAGGTGGATCGCATCTACGCTTCGGGCGTGCCGGAAGAATGTATGTTGGCGGCACAGGATGCCCTTGCGGGTGTGAGCCCCGTGGGCGACGCGACGCACTTCAGGCGCAACAACGGACGGCCCGGTCAGGTATTGGGCGCACACGTATTCTACTGAGCAGCTTCGCAGCTCAGCAGAACTGCTGAAGAAACACGTTCAGACATGTTCCAACCCCGCAGTCCGCTGCGGGGTTGTTCGTTTTCACACAGAATATGGTATGATAAGAGAGCACGCAATCAATGACAGGAGGAAGCGTTATGGCAGTGAATCTGAAGGGCAGGGATTTTCTGAAACTGTTGGACTATACACCGGAGGAGATGACCTATCTTCTCGACCTTGCGGCGGCATTGAAGGAAAAGAAGCGGCGCGGCGAACTGACGGAGGAGTTTAAGGGGCGCAACATCGCCCTCATCTTTGAAAAGACCTCGACCAGGACGCGCTGTTCCTTTGAGGTGGCGGCGCATGACTTGGGGATAGCAACGACTTACTTAGACCCCTCCGGCAGTCAGATCGGGAAAAAGGAATCGATTGCGGATACGGCGCGGGTGCTTGCCGGCATTTACGACGGCATCGAGTACCGCGGCTATTGGCAGGAGATTGTGGAAGAGCTTGCGGAGTATTCGAAGGTTCCGGTCTGGAACGGCTTAACCAACGAATTCCATCCGACACAGATTCTTGCGGACCTGCTCACCATCCGCGAGGAGTTTGGAGAGCTTGCCGGACTGAAGCTGACCTACTTCGGCGACGCCCGCTATAATATGGGAAATTCTCTGATGGTGGGATGTGCAAAGATGGGCATGCACTTTACGGCGTGCACGACACCTGCGTATTTTCCGGACAAGGCGCTGATTGCGGAATGCGAGAAGATTGCCGCTGAAACCGGCGCGACGCTCACCTTTACCGATGACGCGATGAAGGGCAGCAAGGACGCGGACGTTTTGTATACGGATGTCTGGGTTTCGATGGGCGAGCCGGACGAGGTCTGGGAGGAGCGCATCAGGGAGCTCACCCCGTACCGCGTGACGAAGGCGCTCATGGACAATGCCGCGGAAAAAGCAATCTTCATGCACTGCCTGCCGGCCTTCCATGACTTAAAGACCACGATCGGCAAAGAGGTCGGAGAGAAATTCGGGCTGGCCGAAATGGAAGTGACCAACGAGGTGTTTGAATCCGGACGCTCACGCGTGTTTGAGGAAGCGGAGAACCGCATGCACACAATCAAGGCAGTCATTGCCGCAACGATTTTGTGAGAAGGGAGTGGAAGCGATGTTATTGGCAGTTGACGTTGGAAATACAAATATCACCTTCGGCGTGTACGACGGGGAGCGTGAGGTGAGCACCTTCCGGATGATGTCGCTTTTGAGCCGGACGAGTGACGAGTTTGGCATCACAATCTTAGCGCTTTTGGAGCGCAACGGAATTAAGAAGGATGACATCGAAGGCATCATCGTCGTGAGTGTGGTGCCGGGCATTATGCATGCGTTGATTGGCGGTCTCACAAGGTATGTCGGGAAGCGCCCTTACATTGTGGGCTTTGGCGTGGACACCGGCATCGAAATCAAAACGGACAATCCCAAGGAAGTGGGCACGGACCGAATTGTGGATGCCGCCGGCGCGTATGCGCTTTACGGAGGGCCGCTGCTGGTGCTTGACTTTGGCACGGCAACGACGTATGACATGGTGGATGAGAAGGGCGCGTTTGTCGCGGGCGTGACGGCGCCGGGCATCGGAATCAGCGCGAAGGCGCTTTGGCAGAACACGGCGAAGCTGCCGGAAATCGAAATCAAAAAGCCGGCTTCGATTTTGGCAAAGGAGACCATCTCCTCGATGCAGGCGGGTCTGGTCTACGGACAGATCGGGCAGACAAAGTACATGATTGAAGAAATGCGGCGCGAGGCGGGCATTCCGGACATGAAGGTTGTCGCGACGGGCGGTCTGGGAAGAATGATTTCCGAGGAAGTGAAGGAGATTGACATCTATGACGCGACCCTGACCTTAAAGGGATTGCAGATCATTTACGAGCGAAACAGAGGCAGGGCGCCGCAGGAGAATCCGTATGAAACCGGAAGAGAATAAGCACGAGGACACCGCGGTGTTGTGCGGTGCGAACGCGTACGAGGAAAAATACTACTACAACAAGTTTTACGATAAGGTGCCCGAAAGCATCAAGCAGGAGCTCAACATTATCTGCGTGCTCTTCACGCAGGAGGTGGGCGGAATCTTTACGATTTCGTTTGACGAGGACGGACAGATTCTGTTGAACACAATGGCGGATGAGGAGGACATCACCTACGACGAAATCAGCGCGGGGCTTCTGGTGAGCAAGATTCGCCGCGAGCGTAAGGAGATGTTTGAGGCGCTCTCGCTGTACTACAGGGTATTGGTATTGAAAGAAGACCCCGCGGTATTGCTGGAGGATGGCGGGGCCGAGGCCGAGGCCGAAAGCATCTTAGCGAATCCGAACGATAGTGAAGGATGAGCTTGATGCGAGGCCGTTCTCTGCAACTTAGCGAGGTCCTGTCGAGCTTAGTGCAGAGAACTACATTATGAAAAAACAATACGTTATGCATTATATCCACGAACTACAAATCGGCAACGTGACAACGCCGAACAATGTATGGCTGGGACCGATGGCAGGGGTAACTGACCTGCCGTTTCGTTTGCTGTGTCACGAGCTGGGCGCGGGCTGCGTCAGCACGGAGATGGTGAGCGCGAAGGCAATCACCTATCGCAACGAAAAGACGTGGGACCTGATGAAGACGGATGAAAACGAGCATCCCGTGGCGTTGCAGCTCTTCGGCTCCGAGCCCGAAATCATGGCGCGTGCCAAAGAGATGATTGCGGACGTTGCCTACGATATCCTGGACATCAACATGGGCTGCCCCATGCCCAAGATTGTGAACAACGGCGAGGGCAGCGCGTTGATGAAGAACCCGCGGTTGATAGAAGAACTTGTGAGGAGTGTGGCGGGTGAGTCAGCGGGGACGGGTACACTGACTCATTTTTCACCGAGTGGTGAGCAGCCGGAAACCCTCGCAGAAAAACGAGTCAGTGTACCCGTCCCCCTGACTCACCCCATCACGGTGAAGCTTCGCTCCGGCTTCGACGATGCCCACATCAACGCGGTTGAGTGCGCCTTGGCGGCGCAGGCGGGCGGGGCGAGCGCTGTGACGATTCACGCAAGAACCAGGGAGCAGTACTACACGGGCAGCGCGGACTATTCCGTGATCCGTGCGGTGAAGGAAGCGCTCCGCATTCCGGTCATCGGCAGCGGTGACGTGACGGATGCTTCTTCCGCCATCCTGATGTTTGAGGAGACGGGGTGCGACGGCATCATGATTGCGCGTGCCGCGCAGGGGAATCCGTGGATCTTCCGCGAAATCATCACGTACCTTGCGACGGGGAAGATGCCGAAGCGTCCTGATGATGCGGAGATTTTGTCGCTCGTTCTTCGGCATGCCCGCATGCTCACGGCGTTGAAGGGCGAATACATTGCGGTGCGCGAGATGCGCAAACACCTTGCCTGGTACACGACGGGGCGCAAGGGAAGCGCGAAATTGCGCGGGCAGCTTTCGGCGATTACGGACATGGAAACACTCGAACGGATGTGCCTGTCCATATTTGACAAATCGGGGTGAAATGGGTATAATTTCCACTATGATTTTTGGCAAATAATCCCTGAAAACAGGGGAAAAATAAAGCAAAAAAGGGAGTGTACGGACATGGAAGAAAAGAAGAATCAGGTCAGCCACGACTGGGTTGTGGAGAAGGAAGCGGAACTTGATTATCTTAAAGGCACCAGACGCAAGGAGGTTGCGGAGAAGTTAAAGGAAGCACGCGGACAGGGCGACTTGAGCGAAAACGCGGAGTACGACGCGGCGAAGGATGAGCAGCGTGAAGTCGAGATGAAGATCGAGGAGCTCGAGGCGATTCTCAGAGAGGTGGAGATCATCGATGAGGACGACGTCAGCACCGATCAGGTGAACATCGGCTGTAACGTGACCATTCTGGATGTCGAGCTGAACGAGAAGGAGACCTACAAGATTGTGGGAAGCTCCGAGGCGAACAGCTTCGAGCACAAGCTCTCGAATGAATCACCAATCGGCAAGGCACTGCTGGGCGCGAAGAAGGGCCAGGTCGTCGAGGTCGAAGCACCCGGCGGCGTCTTCAAGTATAAGGTCGTCAAGATCGAGCGCCCCAAGAAGTAAGACCGCATAATAAAAGAAGGAACAGGTAAAAACGTGGGAGAGAACAAGAAGGGTTCCGCACAGGAGAATGTGCAGGACGTGGGAAGGCTTAGGCAGGTCAGAAGAGACAAGCTTGCGGAGCTGCAGGCAGCCGGCAACGATCCCTTTGAGATCGTGACGTGCGAGCAGACACATCATTCGCAGGAGATCAAGGATCATTTCAATGAATTAAAGGGGAAGGAAGTCACCATCGCGGGACGGCTCATGAGCAAGCGCGTGATGGGCAAGGCTTCCTTTGCGCATGTGCAGGACATCGAGGGCCGTATGCAGTGCTATGTGTCGCGCGACGATTTGGGCGAGGAGGCGTATGCCGCGTTTAAGAAGCTCGACATCGGCGATCTTGTGAGTGTGCGGGGCGAGGTCTTTGAGACCAAGACCGGCGAGAAGAGTGTGCATACGAAAGAGCTGACGCTTCTGGCGAAGTCCCTGCAGATCCTGCCGGAAAAATATCACGGCTTAACGGATACCGACGCGAGATACAGACAGCGCTATGTCGACCTCATCATGAACGAGGACAGCCGCAAGACCTTTGTGCAGCGCTCGAAGATCATTTCCTCCATCCGCAGGTTTTTGGATGCGCAGGGATTTCTGGAGGTCGAGACACCGATGCTGGTGGCGAACGCCGGCGGTGCCGCGGCGCGTCCCTTCGAGACGCACTACAACGCGCTGGATGAGGATGTCAAGCTGCGCATCTCGCTGGAGCTGTACTTAAAGCGCCTCATCGTGGGCGGGCTTGAGCGTGTCTATGAGATCGGGCGCGTTTTCCGCAACGAGGGACTTGACACGAAGCACAATCCGGAGTTCACCCTGATGGAGCTCTATCAGGCGTACACGGATTATCACGGCATGATGGATTTGACCGAGCGCATGTATGCGCATGTGGCGCAGGATGTTCTGGGTACGACGAAGGTCAGGGTCGCTGTCAGGGAAGGCAGCCAGGAAGCGGAGAAGCTCACGGCAGCAGGCCTCTTGCAGACCGAGAAGGTTACGGTCAAGCGCGACGGCGAGGAGGTCGAAGAGGATGCGTACTACGTC
>JAFSRL010000267.1 GCA_017446125.1 Lachnospiraceae bacterium | reverse complement strand
CACCATGGTAAGCTGTTGACATTTGGACCTGTCCCTTTTGTCACCTGCGCGCAACGAGTCACTGTACCCGTCCCCCTGACTCACTTATGGCGGGGCAGTAAGATCGAGTTCATCTACTGTGCGCTCGTGCTGTTTTATGTGGTGCTGCTTTTGGCGAACGATACGTACAATCCGTTTATATATTTCCGGTTTTGACCGAAAGCTTCGAGATGAGAACGAGTCGAAGACGAAGTTCGAATCCGAAGCGAGGTCGTTCTGTGAGATTAGCGAGAACGAGCTGAAAGCGAAGTACGAGCTTAGCGAACAGAACTTCCTTGTGAAACAATCGAGATGAGAACGAGTCGAAGACGAAGTGAGAATGAATAAACTAACACAAAAAGCCTACATTTTCATACTGACCATCCTGATTGTCCTGCCGTTGGTGTTCTATGCCATCGTCGGGAGATATTTGGATACCAAAAACTGGGAGAACCGTACGCTGGCAGATTTCCCGAAGCTGACCACGGAAAACATCAGGGAGTACCCCGGGCAGTTTGAGGCGTATTTCAATGACCGCCTTCCGTTCAAGTACCAGTTGATTTTTTTGAATTCATGGATCAACTACTATGTATTCCATACGACGAATTCCAAGAGTGTCATCGTGGGGAAGGACGGGTGGCTGTTCTACAAGGGCAGTCAGGTGATGGACGAGGATCCGGTCGGGGATTACAGGGGAACCAATCTTTTCACGGACGAAGAGCTTGCACAGATTGCGGCGAACATGCAGCACACGAAGGACTTCCTTGCGGAGCGCGGCTGCGAGTTTGCAATCCTGATTGCGCCAAACAAGGAGAGAATGTATGATGAATATATGCCGGACGAATACGGAGATCCGGCGCAGTACAACCGGATTGTGCAGGTGACGGAATACCTGCGTGAGCATACGGATGTTACGGTGGTCTCTCCGTATGAGACCCTGTTGGCGTATAAGCAGGAGCACCCGGAGGATTTGCTGTATTATACCTACGACACGCACTGGAACAACGTCGGGTCGTACCTGGGCGCAAGGGAGCTTGCAACAGCACTTGGCTGGGAATTGCCGGAGCTTGATAAGGTGACAAAGACCTTGTCCACACCGCCGGTGGGTGACTTGTCAGGGCTTCTGGGAATGGGCGATTATTTAAAAGGGGAACAGATTTACACCCTGAGTGATTATTCGCCGCACACATTGGACCGGCAGGTATCGAGCGACCTCTCCGAGTTTGTTTATACGAACACGGCAGGGGACGGTGCAGATGAGAAGCTGTTCATCATCGGTGACAGTTTTTCCACGATGATGTCACCCTATATTGCGAGCCACTATAACAACACTTACTTGAATTTCTACTTCAACTACACCGGCGAAATGTTGGAGCGGGAAGACCCGGATGTGGTGGTGTTTGAAACCGTGGAGCGCTACCTTGACCGGATGCTGGACTTTGATATTGATGCGGAATACTCAATCAATGAGTTGAAACAGATGGAAAAAGATGGATAAGATTGCGGTGTTAATTCCATGCTACAACGAGGAGAAGACCATCGGAAAAGTCGTTGCGGACGCAAAGAAGGCTTTGCCGGAGGCTGTGGTTTATGTCTATAACAACAACTCTTCTGACCGCACGGCGGAAATCGCGGCGCAGGCGGGTGCTGTTGTGCGGAATGAATATGCGCAGGGAAAGGGCAACGTCATCCGCAGAATGTTCCGTGAAATTGACGCGGAGTGCTATGTCATGGTGGACGGGGATGACACGTACCCCATGGAAAGCGCGCCAAAGATGGTGCGTCTTGTGCTGGAGCGCAATGCGGACATGGTGGTGGGAGACCGCCTTTCCAGTACCTATTTTCAGGAGAACAAGCGCCCCTTCCACAACTTCGGGAACAGCCTGGTGCGCTCAAGTATTAACCGGCTCTTCGACAGTGATATCCGCGACATTATGACCGGATACCGCGCGTTCAGTTATCTCTATGTGAAGACCTTCCCGGCATTGTCCAAGGGATTTGAAATCGAGACCGAAATGACAATCCATGCGGTAAACAACAACCTGCAGATTGAAAACGTTGTTGTCGATTACCGCGACCGCCCCGAAGGGTCGGTGTCGAAATTGAACACCTACTCTGACGGGATGAAGGTGCTGGCAACCATTGTCCGCTTATACCGTGACTACAAGCCGCTGGGCTTCTTCACATGGATTGCGGCATTTCTTGCCGTACTGGCAATCATCTTTGTTATTCCGGTTTTTCAGGAATATTGGAGAACCGGCGAAGTTCGCCGGTTCCCTACGTTGATTGTATGCGGTTTTACAATGATGGCTGCCCTGCAGTCCTTCTTTACCGGGGTCGTGCTCTCCAGCATGGCGCTGAACCATCGCAGGGAGTTTGAGGTCCGGTTAAACCGTGTGCAGCACGAGTTAAAGGACTGAGTTACTCATTCCCCGGGATATCGCTCAAAAACCCGATGGATGCATCCAGATTGTCGATATCGATCCGGCCCAATTCCTGCGTCGTCCATCCCTGATCTTTAGCAATCAGATAAGAAAGCGCAAGCGCATAGACATTCCGTCCGCGTTCCGTCAAATGGATGCCGTCCATAAGGTAAGCCTGCGCATTGGTGCTGTTTAAGTTGAACATCGTATCAAACGCGGCATCCAGTACCAGATATTTTCCCCGCGCAATATGCTGTACTTGTGTAGCATATTGATCAAATACACCGATTCCATAATCGTGAATATGAGAGTCTCCAAGATAAACGCCTGCCTTATTAAAAAACTGCGTATATGCCGGTGTGCAGAGGATGAATTGCGCGTTCGGGCTGACGTCCGCAAGGGCGGCAATTCCCTGTGTAAGTGCGCCGTGGTAGTTGTAAGGGACGCTTTCCTGTCCCTGGATATGCGCCTGCCTGCCGTTCAAAAAGTCATTTACTCCATAGGAAATGACATAGTAATCCACCTCTGCGGGGTCGATTGCTTCCATGATGGTTTTCTGGTATCTTCCTTCGAGGACGTCAAGAGGAATTCTGCCTGCCAGCATGTTTGCCATGCCGTAGAAGGAGCAGTTGTCCCAGTTGTTGAAGTCGGAAGAATCATTCACCGTTAACGAGGCGCAGGTTCCGCCGATTGCCAGATTGTAGGTATTTGAGCTGGTGTACTGTCCGACGAAGTAAGGAATGTCCTTCTGATCCGCACTCCCGACTTCAAACTGGCTGTCGCCGAAGTAGACGATGTTCAAACGGCCGCCCTGTTCGCCCACGTGCGAAACATCCGGCTCCGGCTCCGAAAGCTCGGGCAGAATCGGAATCAGGGAATCGTCCTGTTCGACTTCTTCTGCGGGCTCCTCCGGTGTCTCACCTTCCTCTCCGGTGGTTTCTGCGGTTGCACCGGAATCTTCCGTTACAGCGACATCCGTTTCGTTTCCGCGATTCTGCCCGCGACCAAACAGCATTCCCGCAAGGAATGCGATGATCAAAAGGCAAACACCGAGTGCCGCTACCAGTTTCTTGTTCATAATCATTACCTCCCTTTGATTTACCGCTGCATTCGGGTTGTGCTATACTTGATAAATGTGAATGACGGCAAATCCGTTGTATATCATAGCAAACCATTATAAGATTAGCAAATGATTAGAGGGTATAACGCGAACAAATGATTGAATTTCATGCGGACGATTACGGGATGTTTCCCGCGCAGAGCAAGCGAATCCGGAAGTGCATAGAAGAAGGTGTCTTAAACGGTATCAGCATTATGCCGAACAGTCCGTATCTTGCCGAATGCATGGAGGCGTTGCAGCCGGTACGGGATAAGGTACGCATTGCCGTGCATTTGAATTTTCTGCATGGGAAAGCGCTTTCGTGTCCGGAGGAGATACCGCATCTGGTCCGGCAGGACGGCACATTTCATATTCCCTATGTGAAGGCGCTTCTGGCATCGTTTTATCCGGGGATGCGAAGTGTTTATCGACAGGAATTTAAGAAAGAAATCTGCAGGCAATTAAAGGCTGCGGAGCCCTACATGGAACATGGATATTTCCGAATTGATTCCCATGTGCACTATCATGTCATTCCGGTGGTGTTTGACGCATTGATGGAGGCGCTGGAAGAAGAACGCAGACAGGTCAGTTATATCCGTATGCCTGCGGAACCGATTCAGGCATTTTTCAGGTGCAGGAGCTCACTTTCCGGCATTCCATGGTTAAATGTG
>JAFSRL010000266.1 GCA_017446125.1 Lachnospiraceae bacterium | reverse complement strand
TCCCCTCAAGGGGAAGCTCAAGTGCAGGTTGTCAACCCTCAAGGGGAAGCTCAAGTGCAGGTTGTCAACCCTCAAGGGGAAGCTCAAGGGGAAGCTCAAGTGCAGGTTCTTAAGTCTCAAGAGGAAGGTAAAAAGGTAAGAAGATATACTAAGGTTTGTTGAATATGAATAAGATATTAAAAATGATATCAATCTTAATGCTTGCAACAGTCATCACCGGCTGCGGAGGAAGTGGCGGCGTGGGGGCAACGCAGTCTACCGGTGAGAATGGCGCGGGTGCAACGCAGTTCGCCGGAGGAAATGGCGCAACAGGAGAAGACAGGCTGCAGGTCGTGACGACGATCTTTCCGATTTATGACTGGGCGAGGCAAGTCGTGGGTGCGGCATCAAAGGATGTCGATGTCATGCTGCTGGTGGAGAACGGCGTCGACATGCACAGCTTTCAGCCGACGGCATCCGATCTCATGACGATCGCGGACTGCGATCTCTTCCTCTATGTCGGAGGAGAGTCGGATGAGTGGGTGGAGGAAGCACTGATGACGGCGGCCAATCCCGACCGGGTGACATTGAAGCTCATCGACGTCCTGGGAGACGCCGCGCTCGAAGAAGAGATCGCAGAAGGCATGGAGCACGACCATGACGAGCATGATCATAAACATGACAAACAGTCGGCGGACACTACGCTGTCCGACGACGTAAGAACGGGTGAAGCCAGCCAGAAGTCGGAGCACCCCGTGAGCGAAGCGAACACTGGAATGGGGGCTCCGATTATCGAGCGCCAGCTCGATGAACATGTTTGGCTTTCTTTGAAGAACGCGCAGGTTTTGACGAAGGCGATTGCGGAATCACTTGCAAACGTGAATCCCTCCAATGCGGACATGTATTTTGAAAACCAGGCGGCGTACGCCAAAAAGCTTGCCGCCCTCGATGCGGAATATGAAGAGGTCATCAAAAACGCACAGCGCGACACCCTGCTCTTTGGCGACCGCTTTCCCTTCCGGTATCTGTTGAACGATTACGGCGTATCGTATTATGCCGCATTTCCGGGGTGCTCTTCGGAAACGGAGGCGAGCTTTGAAACCGTGCGCTTTCTTGCGAATAAGACAAAGGAGCTGGAGCTGAATTGCGTGCTCACGATTGAGGGGAGTGACAATAGAATTGCGCAGACCATCATCGACAGCGCAGACCGTACGGACTGTAAGACCCTGACCCTTGATTCCATGCAGTCCGTGACAAAGGATGACATTGAGAACGGCGTCACCTACCTTTCCGTGATGGAAGAAAACCTTGAGGTCTTAAAGGAGGCGCTTCAGTAAGATGGCACTTTTGACATTAAGAAACTTAAGCGTCGGTTACGATAAGGACATCATTGTCCAGAACTTAAACGTTACGGTGAATGCCGGTGACTACCTGTGCATTCTGGGAGAGAACGGCAGCGGCAAGTCGACGTTGATGAAGACGATTCTTTCCCTGACGCCGCCCATTGTGGGTGAGGTCATTCTGGGAGAAGACCTTTTACGCAACGAGATCGGGTATTTGCCGCAGCAGACACTGGTGCAGAAGGACTTCCCCGCCTCCGTTTTTGAAATCGTTTTATCCGGCTGCCAGAAGGCAAGCGCGTTTCAACCCTTTTATTCGAACGCGGACAAGGAAACGGCGCGCCGCAATATGGAACGGATGCAGATCGCGGACTTAGCCTCACATGCGTATAAAAACTTATCCGGCGGACAGCAGCAGCGTGTGTTGTTGGCGCGTGCCCTTTGCGCGACGAAAAAGCTTCTCTTGCTGGATGAACCGGTCGCAGGACTTGATCCGAAGGTGACGAATGAACTCTATGATTTGATTCAACGCCTGAACAAAGAGGACAATATCACCATCATTATGATTTCCCATGACATCGGTGCGGCCGTGAAATACGCAACACACATTCTGCATATCGGGCAGCATATCTTTTCCGGAACAAAGGAGGCGTATGTGAAGAGCGAAACGGGGAAACTGTTTATGACGAGGGATGCGACATGATCGAAACATTGCAGGTGTATTTTCAATATCCGTTTGTGCGCTACGCGTTTATCGTGGGCATTTTGATTTCACTTTGTTCCGCGTTGTTCGGCGTGACGCTTGTTTTGAAGCGGTTTTCCTTTATCGGGGACGGTCTGTCGCATGTCGCCTTTGGCGCGATTGCGATTGCGAGTGTGTTAAACCTCACGAATCAGATGCTTCTGGTGCTGCCGCTCACGATTGTCAGCGCGGTGTTATTGCTGCGTACCGGACAGAACACAAAGATCAAGGGCGATGCCGCCATCGCGATGATTTCCGTTGCCACGATGGCGTTCGGTTATCTGATCATGAACGTTTTCTCGACCTCGTCGAACTTATCCGGCGATGTGTGCACAACGCTCTTTGGCTCGACCTCCATTCTGACGCTTACACGCAACGATGTCTTCCTGTGCGTCGTGCTGTCCGTTGCGGTTGTCGCTTTGTTCATCCTGTTTTACAACAAGCTCTTTGCCATCACCTTTGACGAGACATTCTCGAAAGCAATCGGTGTGAATACGGACCGCTACAATCTGTTCATTGCAATCGTGATTGCCGTCATCATTGTGCTGGCGATGAAATTGGTGGGGTCGCTGCTCATTTCCGCGCTGGTTGTGTTTCCGGCGCTATGCGCAATGCGGCTGTTCAAAAGCTTCAAGGCGGTGACGCTGTTTGCGGCCGCCATCAGCGTTGTCTGCGCAATTGCCGGTCTTTTGATTTCCATCCTTGCGGGCACACCGGTGGGCTCGACCATCGTGATGATGGATGTGTTCGCATTTTCCGTTTGTTATGTTTTTGATGTGATTTTTTCCCGTTTATGATAGAATAAATCTGTTGCACATAACCGTTCAAGGAAACTATGCAAAAGAAATTCTCATCGGGAAACGAGATTTTTTTCAAAGAAGATTTTCAGGCGACACCGGACGCGCTGAAAAGCCTCCTTGTTTATCCTGCGTCCTGGACGGAGAAGGAAGTTCATCAATACCTGTTTTGTCTTGAGTATTCGCGTCGCGCCCATGACGGTGATTATCGTAAGGGGACGCGAATTCCTTATATCGCGCATCCCGTGGAAGCAAGCCTGATTGCCATGGTCCTGACCGACGACCTTGAAGTCGTGGAGGCAGCATTACTTCATGACGTGGTGGAGGACACCGGCCGGACGATTGACGACATTAAGGACATGTTCGGGGAGACGGTCGCGGAGTATGTCCTGATGGCGAGTGAGAACAAGCGCCCGGATCTTCCGCCGGAGTCCACCTGGAAAATCAGGAAGAGCGAATATTTGAATCATTTAAAAATCGGTTCCCTGAATTCCAAGGTGCTTGCCATTGCGGACAAGCTTTCCAACATCCGCTCGATGGCGCGGGATTATAAGCTTTGCGGAAACGCCATGTGGCAGAAGTTCAACCAGAAGGACAAGCGCGAGCAGTGCTGGTATTACTACAGTGTGTGTGACCTCACAAGGGAGCTGTCCGAAACCGATTCATGGAAAGAGATGATGGCGCTCACGCGGGATGTGTTTGCGGATGTTTCGGATGAAGCAAACAATCTTTCAAACAACGCGGTTTCACAGGAGTTGTAAGCATGGCGCATATCATCGCGGTGGTCGGTGCCGGCGGAAAAACATCTTTGATGGAGCGCCTTGCGCATGAATACAGCGCAGGGAAGTATCGCGTCGCAATCACGACAACCACCCAGATCATTGCCGGTAAGGATTCCAAGCTTGTTACTTATTACGGAAAGGACATCGGGAACGGAAAGCTCGGATACCCGGGCAGCGGCTCCTTTCAAAAAATCTGTTTGGAAAACCAGTATGTGCTGGTCGAGGCGGACGGCGCAAGACACCATCCCGTCAAAATCCCGAATGACTCTGAGCCCGTCATCCCGGAGGCATGTGAGCGCATCATCGTGGTGATGAGTTCGTTTGCCTTGGGACGCGCGTTTTCGGAAATCTGTCAAAGGTCCTTTCTTGCGGACATGGAGCTGTTCCGCGAGGCATTCGGCCGCTTTGACAAAAACACCAGATTGACGAAGGCGCACATCGATTTCATCGCGGACACCTATTACATCAAGCCCTTACAGAAGCGGTTCCCCAAAGCGAAGGTGGAGTATTACTATAACGAGCCCGGGCGCGACGTTCCCGTGAATCCCTTAAAGATCAAAAAGATTGGAATGGTTTTGATGGCAAGCGGCATGTCGAAGCGCTTCGGGTCCAACAAGCTTTTGTACGAGTTAAACGGAAAGGAGCTGTTCCGGTGGGGCTTAGACGCGCTTTTGGAAACCAAAGCGCGTTTGAAGAGCTCTGACAAGCGCCTTTTGAATGTTCCGGAGACGGATGAGAGAAGGCTCCTAACCGAAAGCGCGCTGCGCGAAATCGAGAGCGAAGTCATCGTGGTGAGCCGCTTTCCCGAGATTCTGGAGCACCCGGAATACCGTGGGCGTGTTGTCATGACACAGAACGCGGCGTACGCCGAAGGGATTTCCGCCTCGGTCCGGATTGGCTGCGTGGAAGCCATCCGCTTAGGATGCGACGCGGTGCTGTATCTGGTCGCGGACGAACCGTATTTCACCTCCGGCAATCTCATCAACATGATCCGGGAGTATCTTGTCTTCGGCAAGCGCCTTGCATGTGCGTACTCCGACCATGAAGCGAACCCCGCGATTTTTCATCTGGATGCGCGGGAGGAGCTTTTGAAGCTGAAGGGAGACACCGGTCCCATCGGAATTATTCGTGCGAACCCGCTGGACACATATTATTATATTGTAAAAAACGAAAAGTTGTTCGATATTGACGTGGAAGAGGATTTGCTATCGTTTTGATTTGTTATAAAATTTCAATAAATTCACCCAAATTGTCAGAAAAGTGTTATAATAGTTACATACTGAAATGCGGGAGGGCCCTATGATCAAGCGGCTTTTGTTTATGACTGAAAAGAAGTCAATGATTGCGAATGCGCTCGTTGACGGATTGCGTGCGGCGTTGTTTGAGGTGACGCAGGTGAAGACGAATGTCACCGAGATTTCCCATGTCGAAAATGTTCCGGAAATCTGGCTGTTGTACTTACAGGACACGGACAAAAAAATGACAGACGTCCTGTCCTATATCAAGGATCAGGTTGATGAAAAAAATATCCGCTTTTATATGATCGGCACAACGGATGAGCTTGCGAGTGCCATGAAATCGGTGCCCGGCAGTTATGTGAAGGGAACCTTCACGCGTCCGTTCCGCGTCGATGAGATTGCGGATAAGCTTACGATCGAATCCGACATCGTGCAGCGGATGAAGGAAAGCAGAAGGATTTTAATCATCGATGACGACGCGACGATGCTGCGTCGTTATAAGGATATGTTATCCGGACGTTACCGCGTCTACACCGCAAACTCCGGCATGAACGCGATTCAGATGCTGGTTTCAACGGAGGTCGACCTGATATTACTGGATTATGAGATGCCTGTCATCAAGGGTCCCAAGGTTTTGGAGATGCTGCGTTCCGAGCCTCATACGAAAAACATCCCTGTGATGTTCTTAACGTCAAAGAATGACCGTGAGTCAATCATCGCGGTTATGGAACTAAACCCTGTCAATTATTTGCTGAAATCGTTATCGAACGCCGAAATTATCGATAAAATTGATTCGTTTTTTGAAACGCTTGAAGAATGATCAGTGTTGCCGATGCCTTACGTGAAATCTATGTTTCACTGACGGCGCTGCTCTTTAATCTCATCCTGTTACTTGTTATCCGGATCCAGGGATACCGTACGGGAACGCAGACTTCGCCGTTTCGGAATGTCGCGCTCGCGATACTTCTTTCGAACGCCTTAACCTGTATCCAGGTCTTTTTTAATCATGCGGACATCGGTACGCCGGTTTTGGTTCGCGCCGTTTTGCAGGCGGCAGCGTTCATGGGCAATACCTTTGTCTGTTATTACTTCAGTGTTTATGTGGTCGACAATTTTTCCAGACACAAACCGATGCCGGATCAGATTCCCCTTTTCAGCAAGCTCATGCTTTTAGCGGAGGCGGTGTTGCTTGTTGTCTACCTCATTGTCTGTTTACCGCGGATGTTAGAGACAAACACCTTCATTCCGCCCACCGGTTTCTTTTACCTGCTTGTGGGAATCGTGATGGAATTCTATCATCTTGCTTTTTGCACCTATTATTTTATCCGCGAGCGGAAGATCTTAAACAAACGTGCACGCATCATCATTATCATCGCGTTTCTTCTCACCATCAGCACGGTGTTGATTCAGGGGTTTTTGGGCGAACGCCCCATGATCAATTATCTCGGGGCAACCATCGGTCTGTTTTTGTTTTACATCAATGCGGAAACGCCGGACTACCAACGCCTTGTGCAGACGATGGAGGATTTGGAAGCGGAAAAGCGCCGCGCGGACCTTGCCGCAAGAAGTAAAGCGGACTTCCTTGCGAACATGTCGCACGAGATTCGCACCCCCATCAACGCGGTGCTCGGGATGAACGAGATGATTCTGAGAGAGAGTACGGACGAACACATTCTTTCGTACGCGCAAAACGTCGAGAGCTCCGGAAAGAATCTTTTTGCAATCATCAATGACATTTTGGATTACAGCAAAATCGAAGCCGGAAAGATGGAAATTCTAAACAACACCTACCGGTTATCCTCCCTGCTGCAGGATTTATGCGCCATGACCAAGGCGTTCGCCGAAAAGAAGGGCCTTACCTTTACCCTGAAGGTGGACGAGGAGATTCCCGACGCCCTGATCGGGGACGAGGCGCATGTCAGGCAGGTCTTGTGGAACCTGTTGGAGAATGCCGTGAAGTATACGGACAGCGGGTCCGTGTCATTTTCCGTCACAAAGGAAAACACCTCCTTACGCCCCGGAAGCATCGTCAAGCTGTTTTTTAATGTGACCGATACCGGCATCGGAATCCGGAAGGAGGACATCCAAAACCTGTTTAAGGAATTTGAACGCGCGGACTTAAACCGCAACTATACGATTGAGGGCACGGGCTTAGGGCTTGTCATCACGTCGAATTTGCTCTCCATGATGAACGGGGAGATTGGGGTGAAGAGCACCTACGGCGAGGGTACCACCTTTTTGGTGACGCTGCCGCAGAGCGTGAACCGCGTGAATACCATCGGGAAGATTGCGGACAGAATCAACAAGGAGGACGGAACGAAGAATCCTTCGCAAAAAGCGTTTACCGCACCAAACGCGAAGGTGCTTGTCGTGGATGACACGCAGTTGAACCTGACGGTTATGAAGGGGCTGATGAAAAAGACGCAGTTGCAGCTTCGTATGGCGCAAAGCGGCATAGAGGCTTTGAACATGACAAAGGATACGTCCTTTGATCTGATTCTTTTGGATTTCAGAATGCCGGAAATGGACGGCGAGGAAACGCTTGACAGGATAAAGAACCAGCTTGAGGGCGCGAACAAGGATACACCCATTGTGTGTTTGACCGCGGACGCGGAAGCGGGTGCAAAGACGCATTATCTGTCGCTCGGGTTTACGGATTTCCTGACAAAGCCGGTCGACGGACGCATGCTGGATGAATTATTGTTACGTCTTTTGCCGGCGGACAGGATCGAATGGATAAGTTGACAGCCTACAGAACGCTCCAGGAGCTGTATATCGCTTTGACCGCATTGCTGTTCAACTCCGTGTTGTGGGTGATCGTAAAAACCCAACAGGTGGAGGATGAAAAGCGTGCGAAAGTATTCTCGAATATGGTGCTTGCCGTATTCATTTCCAACCTGCTTTCGATTATCACGACGTTTTTGAGGAAAGCGGATATTGTTCAGGTGCCGCTTTTGGCATCGTATCTCCAGTGTGTGACCTATCTGTTGAACGCGGTGGTTGCGTACGCGTTTTCCGTTTACGTGACACATTATTTCAGCAAATCGCAATACAGTGATAAAAAGATGCCTCTCATCAACCGGCTCTCACTTTTGTTGCAGGCAGTCATCCTTTTGGTTTTCGCAATCGTTGTCACACCGAGGGTATTGGAAAGCGGAAAAATCATTGTCCCCACCGGATTATTGTTTGTGCTTGTCGGGTTCGTCATGAATCTGATCCATATCATATATTGCCTGTTGTTCTTTGCGGGGACGAAAACGGAATTGAGCGATCGGCAACGAAAGGTGCTTGTGACCGGATTCTCCCTGACCATTTCCTCCATCGTTTTACAGGGGGTTATCGGCTCTGTTCCTTTGTTCAATTATCTGGGACCCACGCTTGGATTGATGGTGTTCTACTTTACGGTGGAGACACCGGATTATTATAAGCTGTCCAAGGCGCTGAAGGAGCTGGAAACGGAGCGGGAGCGCGCGGATGAGGAGAACCGCTCGAAATCCGACTTCCTTGCGAATATGTCCCATGAAATCCGCACCCCCATCAATGCGGTGCTTGGCATGAACGAGATGATTTTGCGCGAAAGCGCGGACGAAAACGTGACCGCCTATGCGCATAATGTGGAGGGTGCCGGCCGCAATGTGCTGGCAATCATCAATGACATTTTAGACTTTTCCAAGATTGAATCCGGAAGCCTGGAGCTACATAATGCGCCCTATCAGTTTTCGTCCGTCTTAAACGATGTATGTAATATGATTGTTTTCCGGGCGAGAAGCAAGGACCTTACTTTCGACGTGGATGTGGAGGAGTCCGTACCCGACGCGCTTTTTGGTGATGAGGTCAGAGTTCGCCAGATTATGACGAACCTGTTGAACAATGCGGTGAAGTATACGCAGCAGGGGAGTGTGAAGCTGCGGGTTTTGGGCGAGTATAAAACGGATGAGGATTATCTGTTAACGGTCATGGTATCCGATACGGGCATCGGCATCCGCGAAGAGGATATGGAAAATTTGTTTTCGAAGTTTGAACGGTTTGACCGCAAGGAAAACCGTATGGTGGAGGGCAGCGGCTTAGGACTCGCCATCACGGCAAACCTCCTTCGTATGATGGAGGGTGAGATTCTTGTGATGAGCAACTACGGGGAAGGGTCGCGGTTTACCGCTCTCATTCCGCAGAAGGTTGTGGATAAGGAGCCGGTCGGGAATTTCAGGAAGAAGCTGGAGCATAGTCTGAAGGAATTAAAGACCTACCGGGAAACCTTCCGTGCGCCAAAGGCACGGATCCTTGCCGTGGACGACACGAAGATGAACTTGAATGTTGTGGAGTCTTTGTTGAAGAAGACGCAGGTGCGCATCGATTTTGCGCTATCCGGAGAACAGGCGCTGCAATTTACGAAGGATACGCCGTATGATTTGATTCTGATGGACCAGCGGATGCCTGAAATGGACGGGACACAGGCATTGCGCAACATCAGGTCGCAGCGCGGGGGCATCAACCATAAGACACCCGTGATTTGCTTAACCGCGGATGCGGTGCAGGGCGCCAAAGAGCGATATTTGAAGGAAGGCTTTACGGATTATCTCTCCAAGCCCATCGAAACAAAGGCGCTCGAACAGATGCTGATGCATTACCTGCCTCCGGATAAGGTGGTACGGATTGAATCGGATGCAACCGCGGATTTGGAACAGGCACCGGTGTCCGGCGAAGGAACAAAGGAAACAATCGCCGCGCTTTATGGGAAAGTGAAGGGCTTGAACTATGAAGAGGCGCTTACCTATCTTTCAAGCGATGCCCTGATTGAAAAATCCCTGCGGCAGTTCTTTGAAGATGCGGAGCAAAACGCGTCCGAGTTGGAACGTCTTTTGAACGAGAACGATTTTGACAACTATACGATTAAGGTGCATGCGCTCAAAAGCTCTGCGCGCCTGATTGGTGCGACGGACTTGTCCGAAAAGGCAAGGCGGCTGGAAGAAATGGGAAATCAACTCACGGAGGATTGAATTGCAATACATCATTCATTATGACATTGCCTCGATTGCAGTCATACTGTTCACCGTATTCTTTCTGTTGACCAGAAAGGATATGAAGCGCATTGACAACAGAATCTTTCTGTTGCTTTGCGCGATGAATATTGTGTCCGCTGTGACGGACATTTTGGCAATCCATGTGCAGATGAACTTCGATCGTCATGCGCTCTGGGAAGGCGTTCTCTGGAATGAAATCTATCTGATTGTTCATACCCAGATGACCTTTGTGCTGGCAATCTACATCATCACGCTTTTGGGGATTCAGGACCGCTTAAAGAAGTGGCAATGGGCGGTGTTGTTTACACCGACGTTTGCGGCGCTGTTTGTACTTCTCCTGAATCCGTTTTTGGGATGGTACTTTTACTACAATGAACAAAATATCTACTCCTACGGTCCCATGTCCGTGGTTGTCTTCGGCGGGCCCTTCGTTCAGATCGCGATGGTAATGTTCCTAACCATCCGTTACCGGAAGGTTTTCCATCAGAATATGCTGTTTGCAATGATTCTCTTCTTTGCGCTGACGCTTGCCTCCATCGCCTTCCAGCATTTTTTCAGGGAGTATTTGGTGGAGCTGTTTGCGCAGTCCTTAGCTCTTCTGGGTGTGCTTTTGGCGCTGGAAAACAAAGATGAGATACGCAAGCTCGTGGCGGCGCTTGACGAGGTCGAGGTGGAACGGACGCGGGCGGAAAGCGCGAACCGTTCCAAGTCCGATTTCCTTGCGAACATGTCGCATGAGATCCGTACACCGATCAACGCGGTGCTCGGAATGAACGAGATGGTCATCCGCGACGCAGAGCAGGCGGAAATCGATCCGCCTAAGGGTGAGGAAGCCATCCGGGATGTGTTCCATAATATCCGGATGTATTCAAACGACATTCACAGTGCCGGACAAAACCTCTTATCCATCATCAATGACATCCTCGATTTTTCGAAGATTGAGTCCGGCAAGATGGAGCTGGTGGAGGACAACTATCATTTGAGTGCCGTTTTGAATGACGTCACGAATATGATTACCTTCAAGGCGAAGGGCAAGGACCTTACCTTCCATATCCAAGTGGATGAGACGCTGCCCGATCTGTATTTTGGCGATGAGGTAAGAATCCGGCAGGTGCTCATCAATCTGTTGAACAATGCGGTGAAGTATACGTCACTGGGCAGTGTCAGTCTGTATGTCTCCAAGGCGGGGGTATCCGGAGATGTTTACCGACTGAAATTCACGATTGCGGATACCGGCATCGGCATCCGTGAGGAGGATTTGAACAAGCTGTTCTCCAAGTTTGAACGTGTCGACTTGAAAAACAACAATACGATTGAAGGAACGGGCTTAGGGTTAGCGATTACGCGCAATCTGTTACAGATGATGCACGGCGAGATTTCGGTGGAGAGTACCTACGGATCCGGAAGTGTTTTCACCGCCGTTATCCCGCAGAAGATGATGGATAAAAAGCCCATCGGTGATTTCAAAACCAAGGCCGCGCAGGGGGATGCGGACAATAAGACCTATCATGAAAGCTTTACGGGTCCTGATGTAAGGCTGCTTGTTGTGGATGATACGCCGTTGAATTTAACGGTCATCAAGGGACTTTTGGCAAGAACGAAGGCGCAGGTGGATACCGCCTCGAGCGGCATGGAAGCCATCGCGCTTGCGAAAGAGATTCCGTATGACATCATCCTGATGGATCAGCGGATGCCGCAGATGGACGGGACACAGACCTTACGAAGCATCCGCGGGCACGGCGACTGGGCAAACATCAAAACGCCTGTCATCTGTCTGACCGCGGACGCCGTGAAGGGCGCGAAGGAAAAATATTTAGAGGAGGGCTTTACGGATTATCTGACCAAGCCCGTCGACGGATTGAAGCTGGAAGCGCTTTTGATTAAGTATCTTCCGAAGGAGAAGATTACGATTACGCAAACCGCACAGGAGGTTCAAAAGAAAGCCCTTTTCACACCGGAAGCCGGTTTGGATTCTTCCCCTGCCTTTGAAGGCATGCCGAAGGATGAGTTAGAAGAACGTATCCGTGTTGAGACAGTGGAATTGCTGAATGATTACCGGACCCTGATTGAATCCATGCGTCCGTATCTGGCGCTTGAAGAGGAAGGCGCATCGGAAGACCTTGAGGAAATGGAGCCGGAAATGCTCGAGGAGTTGTATGAGGTCATCGGTGAGTTTATTGAGATGTATGATTCCGACAGCATTGAAAACCTCTTAAAGCGCACACAGGAATACCGGTTGAAAGAAGAGGATAAAAACAGAATCGATGCGTTGCGAAAGGCGCTGAATCAGTCTGACTGGAATGAAATGAGAGGAGTCATCGCTTCACGATGAATCAGGAACAATATGAAATCGAACGTTTAAGAAGCGTTCATTTGAATATTTTGGTGGTCATCACACTTTCCATGATTGGAATGTGGGTGGAGACCTTTCTGCTTGACTGGGAGTACTGGATGCCGCCGTTCTTGACACTCGGCACTGTCATGGCATGGTACATCCATATCAAACAGCGATACTCCCTGCGCGCCAGGTTATACTTTTATGCCTTTGTCATGTGGGCGATTGTCGTCTACCACGGGGTTCATTCCACTTCGTACTTTGATCTTGCCCCCGTTGCCGCCATCGAGTTTGCCATGTTGGCGCAGGCCGATGAACGTAGGATTTTAAGAATCGGTCTGGCATTGTTCGGGTTTTGCTTTATTTGGGATACGTACCAGGCAATCATGGACCCGACCTTTGTGTTTACGCCGCTCATCATTTCGAGAATTGTGCTGCATTTGTGCGTTTCATCGTTCACGTACGGCATCGCGGACGACATCATCCGCAAGCGCATGGATGACAGGGCAAGTGACGAGAAACAGATTACGGAACAGACATTGATGCGCAAGCGGACGGAGGATTTCATGGCGAACATTTCGCATGAGCTGCGCACCCCCATCAATGTCGTTACGGGTCTCAGCAGTGTTTTGATCGATAAAACACCGGACGAAGCCGTGAAGGATGATGCCCGCCATATCATGAGTGCCGGACTTCGTCTGACGCAGCAGGTGGATGACATTCTGGACTACCATGAGCTTGAGTCCGGAGCACTGACGATTACGAAGGAAACCTTTATGATCTCCTCCATGCTCAATGACTGTCTTACGTCCCTGAACGTGTACGAACGAACGGGACTTCCCCAGATCATTGTTGACGTGGATGCAAATATACCGGAAATGCTTTTGGGCGATCAACGACGGATCAAGAAGGTCTTGCAGCATGTGATTGACAATGCAATCAAATTCACGCCCGCCGGCGGGATTTATGTGAACCTGTATCAGGTCAAACGGGAATACGGCATCAATTTGTGTCTCGAGGTGGAGGATACGGGCATCGGCATGACAAGTAAGACCCTAGAGCGGATCCGAGAGGGTGTGTATCAGGTCGATTCCTCAAGAACCAAGGAACAGGCCGGCTTTGGCCTCGGGCTTCGGATTGTGTACGGACTGGTTCATGCCATGAACGGGTTTGTCCGTATTACATCGGAGCCGGAGAAGGGGACCACCATTCATATTTCCATTCCGTTGGAGGTCGTCAATCCTAAACGCTGTATGTCTGTCCGCAACGCGGAATTTTTGGATATGATCTTTTATCAGAATCCTTCAAAGTTCAATATACCCAAGGTGCGTGACTATTACTTCCGCCTGATTCAGCATGTGATCACTGCGCAGAACCTGACGCTTCAGCGGGTGTCCACCTTTGAAGACTTAGATCAGATGTTAAAGGACCACCAATTCACGCATCTGTTTACGGCGGATGAAGAATACAGCGAGCATCCTTTCTTCTATGATGATTTGAGCAGGGAAATCCGTGTGGTCGTCATTGCAAGACAGGGCTTTACCGCAAGCCCTGACAGCCGCGTGAGCGTCATTCATAAACCGCTTCATGCGTTTTCCTTAATTGAGATTCTGAATGAGTACGATCCGTCAGGGATGTCTTCCTTAACGGACAATGCAAAGGCGCTTTCCTTAGACGGAATCAAGGCATTGGTGGTCGATGATGAACGGATGAACCTCGTCGTCGCAAAGGGAATCTTTACCAGATACGGAATGGACGTGGAGGTTGCAAACAGCGGCGCAAAAGCCATGGAAATGGTGCGGCAGACACATTACGATATCATTTTCATGTATCACATGCTGCCGGAAATGGACGGGGTGGAAGCGTATCACCGCATCAGGAACATTTTAAAAGAGCAGGATGAAAACAGTCTCTTTGTTGCATTGACCGCAAATGCGTTGTCCGGCGCAAGAGAGATGTTTATAAAGGAAGGGTTCGACGCCTTTTTGTCGAAGCCCGTTGTGACGCAGGAGCTGGAACGGATATTAAAAACATTGTTGTGAATCGCGTATGAGAGAGTGGCTGCAAAAACTAAACGACCCCGCAAGGGATCCGTATGAACGCAGGTACCGGCTGTTTTCCCTTTTGGGGATTACGTTGATTGCATTATGGACAGCCGTTGTATCGTTCGTTGACTATAATCCGCTGCGGTTTGTGTTTTTGGCGGGAATTCTTCTGGTATATATTCCGACGATGATCATCACGTTAAAGACCGGAAGGATTCAGATTGGCGCTGGCTTAAGCGCAATCATTGCCGTTTATATCATGACGCCGTTTTTGTTCTTTTATGACGGCGGCATTACGGCGGGTGTCTTTAATTATGCCGCGGCTTCTTTGGTGTTTATTATGATGACCATGAGCGGCCGCTTCCGCACGGTGATGATTGTTTCCGATGTCGTGGTAATCATTGCCTGCTTTGCACTGTCATATCATTATCCGACCTGGGTAAATCCCCTGGGGCGTGAAGCCTCCTATGTGGATGCCGCCATTTCCCTTTTGGCGACCCTCGTTGTGACCGGCACGGCAATCCTCTTTCAACTGTACATGTTCCGACAGGAGCGAGACATTTTAAAAGAGCAGCAGAATAAGGTCGCGGACTTAAACCGTTCCCAGAACAATTTCTTTTCCAGCATGTCCCATGAAATCCGCACACCGATCAATACCATCATCGGGATGAACGAGTTGATTTTACGTGACAAGACCGTCTCGAAGGAAATCGCGCAGGATGCGGAGGCGATTCAGGGCGCGTCCAGAATGCTTTTGGCGCTCATCAACGACATCCTTGACATGAGCAAGATCGAATCCGGCAACATGGATATCGTCGAGGTGACATACGACGTTTCGCAACTGCTTTTAGAGGTTGTCGGAATGATCAGGGACAGGGCCAAAGAAAAGGGGCTTGCATTCAACCTGGATGTGGATCCTTCGATTCCCGTTATGCTGTGCGGTGACGAGTTAAGAATCAAACAGGTATTGGTGAATCTG
>JAFSRL010000265.1 GCA_017446125.1 Lachnospiraceae bacterium | reverse complement strand
TGTAAGAGGGCGTCGATGCCGGGCTCTAACTCGATGAAGGCACCAAAGTCAGTCATGCGGGCAACCTTACCGGTCACGGTGTTGCCGACCGCGTACTTGCTCGAGGCATCCTTCCAAGGATTCTCATCGTCAAACTTACGGGACAACGCGATCTTCGAGCCGTCAATGCCCTTGATCATGACGCGTACGGAATCGCCGACCTTGAAGGTCTTCTTGGGATTCTCGACGCGGCCCCAGCTCATCTCGGAGATGTGCAAAAGACCGTCCGCACCACCTAAGTCGATGAACGCGCCAAAGTCGGTCACGTTCTTGACGATGCCTTCCATCACATCGCCTTCCTTGATGGTCTCGAACAGCTTCTTGGCCTTTTCCTCTTTTTCCTCCGCAATCAGCATGCGGCGGTTGCCGATGTAACGGCGGCGCTTGGGGTTGTACTCCGTGACCACGAACTGGATCTCCTGATCCTGATACTTCGTTAAGTCCTTCTCGTACGTGTCGCTGACAAGGCTCGCCGGGATAAAGATTCTCACTTCATCCACGAGCACGCAAAGTCCGCCGTCGAGAACCTGTACGACCTTCGCGGAAAGCACTTCCTTATTGTTGAATGCTTCCTCGATGCGCTTGTTGCCTCTGTCAAGTGCGAGGCGCTTATACGAAAGGATGACCTGGCCGTCGGCATCATTGGTCTTTAAGACCTTGACATCCATCTTGTCGCCGACATTGATGACCGTTGTCAGATCCACACTGTTATCATTGCTGTATTCGTTTCTGGACAGAATACCGTCCGCCTTATAGCCGATATTTAATATCGCCTCATCCGGCTTCACGTCAATGACGGTGCCTTCGACTACCTCCCCCGTATGAATTGTTTTGAACGACGCGTCCAGCATCTCTTCAAAAGTTTGTTGTTCGGACATAACCTAGAACCTCCTCAATAATATTCTTCGGGGTGGACGCCCCCGCGGTGATCCCCACCGTCTGAACTCCCTTCAATGCGTCTGCAGGCAGGTCTTCCAGTGTTTGTATAAAATGGGTCTTCTCACAGTTCTCCTTACAGATTTCGTAAAGCTTTCTCGAGTTTGAAGAACCCTTACCGCCGATTACAATCATGCAATCAACAGACGTGGCGATCTCTTCCGCCTCCGTCTGTCGTACTTCCGTTGCGTTACATATCGTGTTCACAACATGAATATTGTAAACGTTTTGCTCTAAAATAGCAACTATTTCCTGAAATTTCTTTAAGTTGAAGGTTGTCTGGGCAACGAGGGTGATTTCCGCATCCTTCGATACGCGAAATTCCCCTGCCTGTGCGACTTCCTTTATAATATGTACGGGCGCGTCCGTCCAGCCGGCGATTGCCTCAACTTCCGCATGTGCGGGGTCGCCCACAATCACGACCTCATGTCCCGCTTCCCCTGCCTCCTGCACAATCTTGTGGATGCGCTTCACAAAGGGGCAGGTCGCGTCGACAACCTTGTAGCCCTTTGCCCTAATCGCCTCCTCCGCCGCCTTCGTCACGCCGTGCGAGCGCAGGATCATGGTACCCGCTCCCTTCCCGGCGTGCGCCGAAGAAGCCGCATCATCCACGACCGTCACGCCGCGCGATTCTAAGTCCCGCACCACCTCCTCGTTGTGGATGATGGGCCCGTAGGTCGAGATCTTCTCTCCCGTATGCAGTTCGTCGTAGACCATGTTCACGGCCTTCTCCACGCCAAAGCAAAAACCGGCATGGGGGGCAAGGATTATTTCCATGAATTCTCCTCGTTACGAATCCTTTTGATTTCACGATTTGTATCATGCTTCACTTCAGGAATACTGACCGTCGTAGTTTTAAGCTTTTTTCCGAATCTCTGCGCATCCAGTATTTCATTAAGCCCCTCCATCAGGTCTTCGTATAATGTGCTCATTTTCCGGACCTCCATCATATTCTTAATCACAGAGCTCTGGTGTCTTGCTCCCAAACCGTGTATCTCTCAATTCCGCCATTGCTGTCATGGATTGGTGTAAAATAGTAATCCTCTTTATCACTGACAAAGGTAATCTCTTTTTTCCCGCGATTCGTAACATAATAGTCAGATTTTGCAAACATTCCGGGACAAATCAAGAAATCGCATCCAATCTCCGGCCGGTCGAGAACAATGAATTGCAGGTTGTGAAGGCGATAAGCCGTGTTTTCATCCTTTAATTCGAACACCGGAATCTGAAATACCTCTCCGGACTCGGGATTCTTTCCGAATCCACGGACGATTTGTTTCTGATTGATTCGATGCGCATCAGGGTAAGCGGATAACAACAGTGCCTCGCCTGTACACCAAATGGGAATATTGGCACCGGTATCAAATAAAACGGAAATCATCTCCGTACCGGTGTCATAATCAAAAAATGGACGTGACAAACGCTTCGATAGTTTAAAAGAAACCTTCTTAGTTTGCGATACCACTCATAGCCTCCTGCGTCGTTCGGCGAAAAACAAAACCGGTACGAGGATGGCTCGCGCGATAAGAAATGATATCCTCATCCTTCATTACATCGACAAGGACACCCGAGATAATATCCGGACCATCCATCACGGCATCACGTACAATAATTGCGATTTGTTTTATCATTACTTCACTAGCAACCCTAATTC
>JAFSRL010000264.1 GCA_017446125.1 Lachnospiraceae bacterium | reverse complement strand
CCGATTTGTGGAACTTGCAGAACATCAGGAAGATGATGCCGACCGTCAGGGCGATCGGTGCCAGTGTGTCCGGCTTGAAAAACTGAAGGACACTTCCCGAGTCATCGGAAATGTCGAGAAGACGGATGATCTGACCGGTCACCGTGGTACCTACATTGGCGCCGACGATAATGCCGAGCGACTGGTCAAGACTGATCACGCCCGCCACAACAAGACCGGAAGTAATGACGATCGTCGCGGTGGACGACTGGATGACCGCGGTAATAAAAAGCCCGAGAAGAAACGCCTTCAGCGGATTGTTCGTAACCTTTCCCATGACGGTCTTGAACGTTCCGGAAGATCCTTCCCGGAGGCTCGACCCCATCAGACGCATGCCGTAAAGGAACATGGCAAGACCGCCTAACAGGGATATGATGCTTCTGACATATTCCATCTTATGTTCTCCGATTTCACATGTTACAGGCGCCCACCGTAACACCGCGTGTCCCGCGTGCGCACACTCCTGACATACCACTGTAATTGTAGTGATTACGAAACGTTTTGTCAATGAAAGTTAATGTAAAACTATGCCTCATCAACCGGGATATAACACCTTCCGGTCCGCTCCGTCTGGCGAAGGAAACGATCCGCCTCATCACACACTTCTTCGATGATATCCGTATCGATATCGTGACCGCAGTTCGAGTACATCACGAGCTTGCAGTGCGGCAGGCATTTGGCCGTGCGCATCATCAGTTCGGGCGTACTGATCGGGTCATCCGCGCCGCCGATGATCAGCGTAGGCGTCTTGATCGAGCGCAGTTTTTCGCACAGTGTCTCTTCGTTTTTGTACTTCATGAGGGGCCGTCCGTAGTCGATCGCCCGCTCCCGCGGATCTGCCTCGGGAAGCTGCGACAGCCATGCCGCGCGTCTTGCCCTGCGAAGCTCTCTCGCCGCGTCATCATCGATCGGCGGATTAAACGGCGGCGGCGCGTCGATAATGCCCTGCATCATCATTTGCCGGAAAGACATCGTGCCTTCCTTTAAGCTGTGCGGTCCCGGTACCACGGCGACAAATGCGGACACTCTCTCCGGATGGTTGAGCATCAGATGCCACCCAAGCCCCGCGCCGTGCGAAGCGCCCATATAGGCGAACTTCTCAATGCCGAGCGCGTCAGCGACTCGTACCACATCCTCGGCGAACACATCGTACCATTCCGCGCCGTAGTCCTCGGTAATGTAGGACGACGGAGCGAACCCCCGGAGCGTGATGCAGATCACATGGTATCCCATTTCCGCAAGTTTCTGCTGCATTCCCTTCGGTGCGAAGCCGACCTGCGCGGAAAGGATATAGCTGTCGCCGGAACCGTATTCCGCATAGTATATTTCTACATCAGTAGAAACCGTAATCTTTCCCATTTTCCTTCTCCTTTTTATAGAAAAAGAACGAGCCTTTAAAACGGCTCGTTCCTATTGTCTTAATTCTTCTTAACCATTCTCATGTGAGAGAAACGATACGAGTTGTCGCTCAGTGCACCGCTCGATGTACTCTGCGGAGCGCCGCCTTTGCCCTGTGCCTCATGGCATGCCTCAATCGAGTATGCGCCGGGTACCTTCGAATCAATGTAAGCGGCAAGCATCTTGCATCCGTCCGCGGAAAATGCGGCGTGGTTATATCCGTCGATATCGAAGGAATATCCTCTGCGGCCTTCCAGACGGTCACGGAAGATCAGAATCTCCTTGGCACCTGCCTCGGCATCCTTTACGAGGTACTGGCAAACCTTATCCTCATCGAAGATCTTCGCGGAATCTCTCTTCCACCAGCGCTCGGGAATCTTATGCGCGAGCGTTCCGACACCGACCGAAGCAAGCAGCAGAAGCACGCCGTACACGATCGTTCCGGGAAGCGCATCCGCGGGCTCTTTCGCGATACGCATCACATCGATGGTGATCCACTGTCCGAACGCCTTCGCTTTCCAGATGAACAGAACAAATGCAACAATGATTCCTGCGGTACGAACCAGCTTAAACCACTTCGGGCTGATGGACTCGCCCGCCATCATGATCCGGTACTTCCGAAACTGCACCGCCGCAGCGAAGATTGCCACAGCGAGAAGCACAATAATTGAACCGGCCAGATTATCCTTTAAAACCTGCATATTACACCCCTTCCGGTCGCGGAACATCCCATTCCGTAACCTGTAAAATACGACGCCGTATTACGCGTAGGGACAGCGTCACACACCCTTTCCGGGCATATATTCCCAAAAAAATATTGTACCTTGAAAAAGGTTTAATAGCAAGGACTTTTCAAAAGCATACTGAAAACATTTTAACATCTGACGGAACTATTGCGGCATTCTGGCAGTTTAGACAAAATCAGCCCAGAGGATTTGTCGGTTTCGACAATAGCTATTTAGAAATTGTTTTGGTATTGTGTGTCGCTGAAAGGAGGTAAAAACACTATGGCACAAGCGAAAAACGTAGCGCAGGGCGCCTGGGTAACGGTAATCGACTCAAGACAGGAAACCAAGCCAAAGCTCCGCGTGGCAGCCTATGTGCGTGTCAGCAGCGACTCCGAGGATCAGATCAATTCCTATATAGCCCAGGTGGACTTCTATACGAAGTACATATCTCAACATGAAGATTGGGAGCTGGCAGATATATACGCGGATGAGGGGCTGTCCGGCATGGAGGTCAAACACCGCGAGGAATTCAACCGCATGATAGCGGACTGCCGCATGGGTAAGATAGACCGCGTACTTGTGAAGTCAGTATCCCGTTTCGCCAGGAACCAGGAGGATTACATATACT
>JAFSRL010000263.1 GCA_017446125.1 Lachnospiraceae bacterium | reverse complement strand
CCTCTGCGTTGCGAACGCAGCGCTCTCCCAACTGAGCTATGAGCCCGCGTCGCCGTGGACTTCGCTATTGCGCGACTTTATGATTGTATCAGAACTAAATTAATAAAGCAAGCATTTTTTATAAACGGTATTTACACTATCGCGTTAAAGTGGTAAATTAGAAGGAGTAACGATTCAGGCAGGAGGTTTACCATGAAACAGTTGATGTTGGGCAACGCGGCCGTTGCCAGAGGGTTATATGAGGCGGGCTGTGCCTTCGTTTCCTCGTACCCGGGAACACCCAGTACGGAGATTACGGAGGAAGCGGCGCTTTATGACGAAATCTATTGTGAGTGGGCGCCCAATGAAAAGGTGGCGCTTGAGGCAGCCTTCGGCGCATGCCTCGCAGGAAAACGCGCATTTTGCGGCATGAAGCATGTGGGGCTGAATGTCGCTGCGGACCCGCTTTATACGATGTCGTATACGGGTGTGAATGCAGGGCTTGTGATTGGTGTTGCGGATGACGCGGGCATGCATTCCTCGCAGAACGAACAGGATTCCCGTCATCACGCCATCGCGGCGAAGGTACCGATTTTGGAGCCTTCCGATTCCGCGGAGGCAATCGCGTTTACGAAGCTTGCGTTCCACATTTCGGAAACCTTTGACACGCCGGTCATCTTAAAGATGTGTACGCGCGTTTCGCATTCGCAGTCGGTTGTGGAGCCGAAGGAGCGCGTGATGCCGCCGGAAAAGCCCTACACCAAGGACATCGCGAAGTATGTCATGATGCCCGGAAACGCAAAGCGGCGTCACCCGATCGTCGAGGACAGAACGAAGCGCCTGCGTTCCTATTTTGAACAGGGCGTGCAGTCCTATACGGAGAACGGTGTGGAGGTGCCGGTGGTCTTAAACCGCATCGAGATGCGCGAGGAGGAGAATGCCATCCTTCCCTTTGCGGGACACCTCGGGGTGATTACGTCCTCCACCTCCTATCAGTACGTCAAGGAGGTGCTGGGGGATAAGGCATCGATTTTAAAGCTCGGCAGTTTAAATCCCTTGCCGGATGAACTTTTGACGGAGTTTGCTCAGAGTGTGGACCGCGTGATCGTCGTGGAGGAGCTTGACCCTGTCATCGAGGAGCACTGCAAGGCGCTTGGCATCAAGGTCGACGGGAAGAACATTCTGCCCATGATCGATGAGTTTTCGCAGAATAAGGTGGCGAACGCCCTGCGCGAGCAGGTGCATAAGGGCAAGGCACTGGATGATGTGATTCCGGTGCGCCCGCCGGTGATGTGCGCCGGCTGCCCGCACAGAGGCGTCTTCTATGTTTTAAATAAGTTAAAGTGTACGGTTTTGGGCGACATCGGCTGCTATACCTTGGGCGCCGTTGCCCCCTTATCCGCAATGGAGATGACGCTGTGCATGGGCGCTTCCATCAGCGCGGTGCACGGGTTCAATAAAGCGCAGGGATCGGACACGGCAGGGAAGACGGTTGCCGTTATCGGCGACTCGACCTTCATGCATTCCGGCATGACGGGGCTTGCGAACATCGCGTATAACGGTTCGGACTCGACGGTCATCATTCTGGATAACTCGATTACCGGCATGACGGGCCACCAGCAGAATCCCACGACCGGATTTTCCATCAAGGGCGACCCCGCCGGCAAGATTGATTTGGAGGCGCTTGGCAAGGCGCTCGGATTTGACCGCGTGCGCGTGATGGATCCGTACAACTTGGAGGAGACGGAAGCCGTAATCAAAGAAGAGCTTTCGGCGGCGGAGCCCTCCGTCATCATCGCAAGACGCCCCTGCGCACTTTTGAAGTATGTGAAGCCGGCGCCGGCCTTAAGGGTGAACCCTGACAAGTGCACGGGCTGCACCGCCTGCATGAGGATTGGCTGCCCCGCAATTTCGATGAAGCCGGGTGCGGACGGAAAGAAACGCGCTGTCGTAGACGCAACGCTGTGCGTCGGGTGCAAAGTCTGTGTGCAGATGTGCCACTTCGACGCGTACGAGGGCATGACGGATGAAGGCGTCACCTACGACATTCCGAAGGGAGGACACTGAGATGGAAACGAAAAACATTATGATTGTCGGTGTCGGCGGACAGGGCTCCCTTCTTGCGAGTAAGCTCCTGGGACACCTGCTTCTGACAAAGGGCTTTGATGTAAAGGTCTCCGAGGTGCACGGCATGAGCCAGCGTGGCGGCAGCGTCGTAACGTACGTGCGCTACGGCGACAAGGTCTATTCCCCCGTCATTGACGAGGGCGAGGCGGACTTCATCGTCTCCTTTGAACTCCTGGAAGCGGCACGGTATGCAGCCTTCTTAAAGGAGGGCGGCAGGATTGTGACCAATATCCAGCAAATTGACCCCATGCCGGTCATCACGGGCGCTGCGCAATACCCGGAGAATCTTGTTCAGAAGATGAAGGACAAGGGGCTGCAGGTCGACGCAATGGACTGCTTAAAGCTCGCGGAAGAGGCCGGCAGCATCAAGGCGGTGAACCTTGTTTTAATGGGACGGCTTGCGCACTACTTTGACGACATCACGGAAGCGGAATGGGATGCCGCGATTGACGCGGTGGTGCCGGAGAAATTCCGCGACATGAATAAGAAGGCGTTTGCGCTCGGAAAACAGGCGGGCGTTTAACAACAGGTGATTACATAAGAAAGAAGGAAGGACAACATGGAAAACTACTATCAAAAGGAAATCGAATGCGCCTCACAAGATGAAATCAAGGCGTGGCATGATGACCTGTTGCCAAAGCAGGTGCGCCATGTCTGGGACAATGTTCCCTACTACCGCAAGAAGATGGAGGAGAAGGGATTGACACCGGATGACATCAAATCGTCCGACGACCTGCACAAGCTCCCCTTCTTGAGTAAGGATGACTTGCGCGAAGCCTATCCGTACGGATTGCTTGCGAAGCCTTTAAGCGACTGTGTCCGCATCCAGTCCACCTCCGGCACGACGGGAAAGCGCGTGGTCGCGTTTTACACACAGCACGACATTGATTTGTGGGAGGACTGTTGCGCGCGTGCCATCATGGCGGCGGGCGGCACCAAGGACGATGTCTGTCAGGTGTCCTACGGCTACGGCCTGTTCACCGGCGGCCCCGGATTAAACGGCGGCTCGCACAAGGTGGGCTGTCTGACCATTCCGACGTCTTCGGGCAATACCGAGCGCCAGATCATGTTCATCCGGGACTTAAGCGCGACGATTCTGTGTTGTACGCCTTCCTACGCCGCCTTCCTTGGGGAGCGGATGACGGAGATGGGCTACGGCCCCGACGATATTCCCTTAAAGGCCGGGATCTTCGGCGCGGAAGCCTGGTCCGAGGAAATGCGG
>JAFSRL010000033.1 GCA_017446125.1 Lachnospiraceae bacterium | reverse complement strand
TCCTTCACATCCATTGCCATCATCTCATCCAATCCAAAGGAAAGGAGCCCTTTTCCGGGACGGGAATTATACTGGCGACAACTGCGTACGGTGGACCGCGGAGCTTCGCAAGAAGAACCCGGCGGCGGAGATGAAGATCAACGTCAACCTCTCCGTGGTGCAGCTTTTGCAGAACGACATCGTCGAGGTCATTGAACGCGCCATTCTCTCGAGCGGCATCCGGCCGAAGGATTTGACGCTCGAGGTCACGGAGTCGCTTGCAATCAACGACCTTGACCGCACGAAGGAAATTCTGGATAAGATCAAGCGCCTGGGCGTGAAGCTTGCGCTCGACGACTTCGGCACCGGCTATTCCTCGTTGAACAATATCCGTGTGCTGCCCTTTGATGTCATCAAGGTCGACCAGAACTTCGTCAAGGACCTTGCGACGGATTCCTACTCACAGGCATTCATCCGCATGGTGGCGGAGCTTGGTGACGCGATCGGCGCGGAGGTCTGCGTGGAAGGAATCGAAACGGAGGCGCAGTTAAAGGTGCTCGAAGGCATGGATGTGAAATTCATCCAGGGCTTCTATTTCGACAAGCCCTTGACGCAGCAGGTATTTGAACAGAATTACATCTACGGGGCATCCCGGATGCAAAGCAGGCGTCCCGTCTGATATTTGAATAAATCTTTTCGAGGGGAAGGACAAACCATGGAAGAAAGCAAAAACTTCATCGAGCATGAGATTGATAAGGATTTAAAGGAAGGGGTCTACGACCATGTCCAGACGCGGTTCCCGCCGGAGCCCAACGGCTTTTTGCATGTCGGTCACGCAAAGAGCATTCTGTTGAATTACGGACTTGCAAAAAAATACGGCGGCACTTTTTACCTGCGCTTTGACGACACGAATCCCTCGAAGGAAAAAGAGGAATTCATGGATGCCATCATCGCGGACGTCAAGTGGCTCACGGGCTACGACGACAAGGTCCTTTACGCGTCCGATTATTTCGATGAAATGTATGAGGCAGCCGTGCGCATCATCAAGAACGGCAAGGCGTACGTCTCCGAGCTTTCCGCAGAGGAAATCCGGGAGTACCGCGGCACGCTCACGGAGCCGGGAAAGAACGACCCGAACCGCGACAGAAGCGTCGAGGAGAACTTACGGCTTTTTGAAGAGATGCGTTCTGGCAATGTGCCGGACGGCGCGATGACGCTTCGGGCAAAGATTGATATGGCATCCCCCAACATCAACATGCGCGATCCCATTCTGTATCGCGTGGCGCACATTCCGCATGCGCGAACAAAGGACAAGTGGTGCATCTACCCGATGTATGACTTTGCGCATCCGTCGGAGGACGCGGTGGAGGGCACGACGCACTCGATCTGCACCCTCGAGTTTGAGGACCACCGCCCGCTGTATGACTGGGTGGTGAAGGAGGGCGCCTACGGGCACACCCCCAGACAGATTGAGTTTGCGAAGCTCTATCTGGAAAACATCGTCACCGGCAAGCGGTACATCAAGAAGCTGGTGGAGGACAGCATCGTGGACGGATGGGACGATCCCAGAATCGTGAGCATCGCCGGCTTAAAGCGCCGCGGATTCACGCCGGAGTCCCTGAAGCTGTTCGTGGAGCTCTCCGGCATTTCGAAGGCGAACTCCGTTTCCGATTACGCGATGCTCGAGTACTGCATCAGAGAGGATTTGAAGCTAAAGACAAAACGCATGCTGGCGGTCTTAGACCCCGTGAAGCTTGTCATCGACAATTATCCGGAAGGTGAGACAGAGGAGCTCGATGCCCCCAACAACATGGAGAACGAGGAACTCGGAAGCCGCAAGGTTACCTTCTCACGCGAGCTCTACATCGAGCGCGACGACTTCATGGAGGAGGCGCCGAAAAAATATTTCCGCCTGTTCCCGGGCAACGAGGTCCGCTTGATGTATGCATACTTTGTGACCTGCACTTCATTCGAGAAGGACGAAAACGGAAACGTCACCGTGGTGCACTGCACCTACGACCCCGAAACAAAGTCCGGCAGCGGATTCAACGCGCGCAAGGTCAAGGGTACCATCCACTGGGTCAGCGCGCAGGACGCGTACTTAGCGAAGGTCAGGCTGTATGAAAACATCATCGATGAGGAAAAGGGCGTTTACAATGACGACGGGTCATTGAACTTAAACCCCAATTCCTGCGTCGTGAAGGATGCGATGGTGGAGGGCTGCCTGAAGGAGGCGGCGCCGTTTGAAAAGTTCCAGTTTGTCAGGAACGGATTCTTCAGCGTGGATCCGAAGGATTCTCAGGAGGGGGCGCCGGTCTTTAACCGTGTCGTTTCCTTAAAGAGCTCCTATACATTGCCGAAGAAGGAGGGGTGAACATGGATACCAAAAACCAACAGGAAATACCCGAAGAGCGACTGATCTTCGACAAAACCTATCAGTGTTATGTGTGCGAGATGAAGTTCACGGCAAAGACGGTCCGGACCGGAAAGAGTCACCTGATCAGCCGCGATCTCGACATGCGCCCCAGGTATGACATAATCGATTCCGTCAAGTACGGCAGCATTGTGTGCCCGCATTGCGGATACGCGGTGATGGAGCGCTATTACAAGCCCATGACAAAATCCCAGATTGCCGCAATCCGCAACGGCATCTCGATGAAATACAACCGTCCGGAGGATGTGGGTCCCTACACCTACGAGACGGCACGCGCACGCACGGAGATTGTTCTGCTCAACGCCATCACGCGCAACGCAAAGGATTCGGAGCGCTCCTATATCTGCTTGCACTTAGCGTGGCTTATCCGCGGTCAGATCGAGCTGCTTGAGAAGACCGGCATCGATCCGGAAAAGCGCTTAAAGCTCGAAGAAGAGGAGATGACCTACCTGAAGAATGCGGCGGAAGGCTTTGTGATCGCAAGGCAGAAGGAGCCGCTGCCCATGTGCGGCATGGACGAGAACTCGGTGGACTATCTTGTGGCGGCACTGTTGTATGAGACCGGACGCTATGACGAGGCGGCAAAACTTGTGATGAACGTAATTACGAGCCGCTCCGTTAAGAAGCAGCTCAAGGATAAAGCGGATTGCTTAAAGGATCTGATTAAGGAAAAGAAGGCGGAACAGTAAAGGAACTGCTACTGTTCGCCGGTTGTTTCCTCGCCTGACGCATCCGTTTCGGAGGACGTGCCATGCTCGATGTCGACGTAGTTGCGGCCGTTCGTGGTCTCGCCCTCGCCGTCGTCAAAATCGTCGAAATCATCGAAGTCATCGTCATCGTATTCCGGATACAGGGAATCCTGCTGATTCAAGTAATAATATGCACCTGCTGCGGCAGCGCCGACAGCGGCAACGAACAATACAAATTTTCCAAATCCTTTCGCCATGGGTAGTTCTCCTTTCGCAATACCCATTTTACCGCAATTCCATTTGATTGAAAAGAGATTTTTTTTATGCTATCATAAGAAAATGACCGAATCGGTCAAAGGGGGATGAACGCATTATGAATGAGAAGTTCTTTGACTTAAAAAAAGAAAAGCAGGACCGGATTATCTCCGCCGCCATGAAGCATTTTGCCCTGAATGGCTTTCTGCACGCCTCGACGGACGACATCGTCAAGGACGCGGGCATCAGCAAGGGGCTGTTGTTTCATTACTTCGGCTCGAAGGTGGGGCTGTACGGATTTTTATACGACTACAGCATGCGCTTCATGACCATCGAGCTTTCTTCCTATACCAATAAGGAAGAAACGGATTACTTTGAAATCATCAAACAGATTTTAACCTCGCGCGTCGACGCGATGCGGCAGTTTCCGTACGTGCAGCTCTTTTTGGAGCGGGCGGAAGAAGAGGAGGTTCCCGAAGCGATTGCCGCGGTCCACGAAAAGCGGATGAGCTTAGAGGAGCAGGTGGGCACGATTCTGGAGCAGGCGGACATCACGCGCTTCAAGGCGGGCGCGGACTACGTGATTACGGGGCACATCCTGGATTATTCCCTGCGCGGTCTGATGCTCGAGCACATCAAAACCGGCGCCTTTTCCCCCGAACGGTACGGGGCGGAGGCCGTGCGTTACATAGACATGTTGAAGAGATTATCGTATAATTAACATCAGGAGTTACTTCATAAGGAGGAGGCATATGAGCCATTTTGTCGTCGCGGGCGTCACACACATGGAAACCATTGTCAAGGTGGACAAGATACCAATCGAATACGCCCCCTTAACACAGGCACCGCATACGATCTTCACCTCTGCGGGCGGGGACGCATACAATGAGTCTCTTGCCTTAAAATGGCTGGGAGATGAGGTCGACTTTGTCTCCGTGGTCGGAAAGAATGACGATCTGGGATTCTTAAACCCGCCGGGACGCGGTGTGACCCTGGATCTTGACTATGTGCTTCCCGTTCTGAACGAAACCCCTGCCGCCGTGGTGCTCTACGATGAGGAGCGCCGCCAGCAGCACTTCGAAGACAACAAGGACATCCGCGATGCGGTCTATGACATCGAGCTCTTCGAGAAGATCGCAAAAGACAGCGACATGATTGTGACCGCGAACGCGAACTTCTGCCGCCCCTTCATCGAGGTTGCAAAGAAGTACGACAAGAAGATGGCGCTGAACCTGCGCAACTTCTCCAGGGAAAAGGAGAAGTACAGCAAGGATTTCCTGGGCGCTTCCAGCATTCTGTATTTCAGTGACGACAACTTAACGGAGGACCCGTACGAGTTCATCCGCTCAATCGAAGCGGAGTACAAGCCGGAGATCGTGATTTTGGGACAGGGCTCCGAGGGCTTAATCATTTCCGACAGAAACGCGGACATCATCGCGCATTACAATACCGTCAAAACCGCGGAGGTGTTGAACACCGTGGGCGCCGGTAACGCGTTGTTCTCCTGCTTCCTGCACTACTATTTGGAGAACGGCGATTCCGTGTACGCAATCAAGAACGCGTTGTTATTTGCCTCTTATAAGATTGGTTTCATGGGAACAAGTAACGGATTCATGACCGTCGACCAGCTTCAGCAGTGGCGCGGCATCATCTGGGATTTCAGAAAGTAAGGCATTATGAAACGACAGGGAAGAACCTGCGGCATCCTATTGCCCATCGCGTCGCTTCCGTCACCGCACGGGATCGGCGCGTTTTCCGAAGAAGCGTATGCGTTTGTCGACTTTTTGCATGCCGCGGGGCAGCATTACTGGCAAATCCTGCCGCTTGGCCCCACGGGTTACGGCGACTCGCCCTATCAATCCTTTTCCACCTTTGCGGGCAATCCGTACTTCATCGACCTTGATACCCTGAAGGAAGAAGGTCTCTTAACGCAGCGGGAGATTGCAAGGGCGGATTTCGGGAACAACCCTGCAAGAATCGACTATGCAAAACTGTTTTATGCGCGGTTTCCTTTGCTGCACAAGGCGTATGAGCGTGCATTTCAACCGGGCGGTTTTTCAAAGGAAGAGAAACGGGCATTTGACGCCTTCTGCAAAAAAGAGGGCGCCTGGCTGAACGATTACGCCCTCTACATGGCGGTGAAGGAGCATTTCAACCATGCTTCCTGGGACACCTGGGAGGATGACATCCGCCTGCGCAAGCAAACAGCGCTTAAGCGTTACCGCACCATGTTAAAGGACACGGTGGAGTTTTACCGCTTCCTCCAGTATGAGTTCTTCAAGCAGTGGAGCGAGCTGAAGCATTACGCGAACACGCTGGGCATCGAGATCATCGGCGATCTTCCGATTTATGTGGCATACGATTCCGCGGACACCTGGGCGAATCCGGACTTATTCCAACTGGAGTGGTCGGGACGACCGGACGCGGTGTCGGGCTGCCCGCCGGACGGCTTTTCGCCGACGGGACAGCTCTGGGGAAACCCGCTTTACCGCTGGGACTATCACGAGGAAACCGGCTTTGCCTGGTGGGTGGAGCGTGTGCGGCACACCCTGAAGCTGTATGACGTTGTGCGCATCGATCATTTCCGCGGCTTTGAGTCCTACTATGCGATTCCGTACGGGGACAAGACCGCGGAGTTCGGACACTGGGAAAAGGGCCCGGGGTACGCACTCTTTGATGTATTGAAAAAGGAGCTTCCGGTGCTTTCGGACGGGCGGCTGCATTTGATTGCGGAGGATCTGGGGTATCTGACCCCCGGCGTGCGCAGGCTCTTAAAGCGCAGCGGTTTCCCGGGCATGAAGGTGTTGCAGTTTGCCTTTGACGCCAGGGAGGACTCTGATTACCTGCCCTACAACTACGACTGGAATGCCATCGTCTATACGGGAACGCATGACAACAACACAACACGCGCGTGGTTTGAGGAAATCTCAAAAAAGGACCGCGCATTTGCGTACCGGTTTTTACAGATCCCCAAGGACACGAAGGCTTCCGACAAGGGCAATGTCGATTCACTTGTGCGCTTAGCGCTTTCTTCCGTCGCGAATACGGCAATCATTCCCTTGCAGGATTATCTCTACATCGGCAAGGAAGGCAGAATCAACCTGCCCTCAACCTTGGGGAACAACTGGGTGTGGCGCATGAAAAAGAACGCCCTCACCCCTGCGCTTGCGCGCAAGATTCATAAGCAGTGTACGCTATATGGAAGAGTAGATTAATAAATTCAGACAAACCTTCCCCTCGAGGGGAAGGGGGACCGCTTGCGGTGGATGAGGTGTAAACTATGAACAAAGTAGCAGTTTTTTTAGCTGACGGGTTAGAAGAAATCGAAGGTCTCACCGTCGTCGACGTCTTGCGCCGCGCGGGCGTGACGGTCGACGTTGTTTCCGTTACCGACACAAAGAAGGTGACGGGTTCGCATGACATTCACATCGGCGCGGACAAGGTGATCGGAGAAATCAACTTCGATGATTATGAAATGCTCATCCTGCCGGGCGGCATGCCGGGGACGACAAACTTGGAGGCATGCACGGCGCTGACGGATGCGGTCAAGGCGTTTGACGCCGCAGGAAAAAGGATTGGCGCCATCTGCGCGGCACCGGGCATTTTGGGACGCATGGGGCTTTTGGAAGGAAAAAACGCCTGCTGTTATCCGGGCGTTGACGATGCGCTAAAGGGCGCGACGGTCTGCGACGTCGAGACAATCACCGACGCGCACATCACGACCGGCCGCAGCATGGGCTGCGCCATTCCCTTTGCGCTGGAGATTGTGCGGGTGCTGCTTGGTGAAGAGAAGTCCGCTTCCTTGAAAGAAGAAATCGTGTATATGCACTAAGGTGACAAAAGGGACAGGTCCAAATGTCACCAGCTTCCCATGGTGACATTATGGACCTGTCCCTTTTGTCACCTGCACTGCAAAGGAGCCATCATGACCACGGAAATCGAGCGGCGCTTCCTCTTTGATGAACTCCCTGCGGGGGCGCCGGTAACCACATACGAAATCGAGCAGGCTTACTTAAACCGTAAGCCTGTCTTGCGTATCCGCAGGAAAACAAGCGAAGAGACAACATCCTGCGAATTCACATTCAAAGGAAAAAAGACCGGCGCGATCGGCAAGGAGGAGATGAACCTGTCGTTAAACGAAGACGCGTACGAACACTTAAAGGAAAAGGCGGACGGCATCATCCTTCACAAGACGCGCTATGTGTATGACCTTGGCGGCGCCCTGAAGGCGGAAGCGGATGTCTTTCACGCGCCCTATGAGGACCTGCGGATTGTGGAGGTGGAATTCACTTCGGAAGAAGCCGCGGCGTCTTTTGTGCCGCCTGAATGGTTCGGGGAGGAGATCACCGGGGTAAAACGATACTCGAACGCGAGTCTGGCGTATGATGCGCAACTATGATATAATTGTATAGTTGTGCACAAGAAGACCGTGCGCAAACAACAAAACAGAAACAATGTACGAAAGGGGTTAGAAGGAGCAACATGAGTGTTAAGGTAGACAAGTTAGAGAACAACATGGCGAAGTTGACCATCGAGGTTCCCGCGGAGGAATTCGAGAAGGCGATCGACAGCGCATATCATAGAAACAAGGGACGGATTTCGATTCCCGGTTTCCGTAAAGGTAAGGCGCCGCGCAACGTGATTGAGCGGATGTACGGCAAGGGCGTCTTCTATGAGGACGCGGCGAATGAAATCGTGCCGGAAGCCTACCGCAAGGCGCTTGACGAGGTCGAGGAGCGCATCGTGAGCAACCCGCAGTACGACGTGGTGCAGGTGGAGAGCGGCATGCCCTTCATCTTCACGGCGGAGGTGGCGCTGCGCCCGCCGGTTTCTTTGGGCAAGTACAAGGGCGTCAAGGTCACAAAGACGGATGACGCTGTCAGCAAAGAGGAAATCGATGCGGAGATCGAGCGTCAGCGCGAGCTGAACGGGCGCATTGAGGAGGTCAGTGACCGTAAGGTGCAGGAGAAGGACATGGTGCGCCTGGATTACGAAGGCAGCGTCGACGGGGTGCCGTTCGACGGCGGAAAGGCACAAGACCAGATGTTGACCATCGGCTCCGGACAATTCATTCCGGGCTTTGAGGAACAGCTCATCGGCATGGAAATCGGTGAGGAAAAGGACATCAACGTAACCTTCCCGGAGGAATACCATGCGGAAGAGTTAAAGGGCAAGGACGCGGTCTTCCACTGCAAGATCAACTCGATCCGCGAGCGCGTTCTGCCGGAATTGGACGATGAGTACGCGTCCGACTTCACGGAGTTTGAGACGATTGACGAATACAAGAAGGACGTCGAGAATAAGTTAAAGGAGCGCAAGGTACAGGAGAGCCGCCGTCAGAAAGAGGACGAGGCGGTCGCCGCCGTCATCGCGGATTCGGAGATGGAGCTGCCGGACGCGATGGTCGAGGCGCAGCAGGAGAACCTGCTCTCTGACATGGACCAGCGTCTTCGGATGCAGGGCATGAACATCGTGCAGTACGCACAGATGATGGGGCTGTCCATGGATGCCTTAAAGGAGCAGGTGAAGCCCCAGGCAATCCAGCGCATCAAGTCCCGCCTTGTGCTGGAGGAGATCGTCGCAAAGGAAGGCATCACGGTATCGGATGAGGACCTTGAGAAGGAACTCGAAGAGAACGCAAAGAACTACGGCATGACCGTGGAGCGCATCAAGGAGATGATCGGAGAGCGCGGCTTAAAGCAGATGCGAGAGGACATCGGCATCGGCAAGGCGGCGGACTTCATCGTCGACAACGCAAAAGAAACAGCGGAAAAGAAAAAGAAGGATGACAAGAAAGAAGAGGAAGCGTAATGGGTATGACAGGCAGTTTAATCCCCTATGTTATCGAGCAGACCAGCCGCGGCGAGCGCAGTTATGACATTTACTCCCGCCTGTTAAAGGAGCGCATCGTGTTCCTGGGCGAGGAGGTCAATGACGTTTCCGCCTCCGTGGTCGTGGCGCAGCTTTTGTTCCTGGAGGCGGAGGACCCGGGTAAGGACATCCACCTCTACATCAATTCGCCGGGCGGTCACATTCATGCCGGCATGGCAATCTATGACACCATGAACTACATCAAGTGCGACGTGTCGACGATCTGCATCGGCATGGCGGCTTCGATGGGCGCGTTCTTACTCGCCGGCGGCGCAAAGGGAAAGCGCATGGCGCTGCCGAATGCGGAAATCATGATTCACCAGCCCAGTGGCGGCAGTCAGGGTCAGGCGACGGAAATCGAGATCGCGGCGAAGCACATCTTAAAGACGAAGGCGACCTTAAACCGGATTTTATCCGAGAACACCGGCCAGCCG